>JABFST010000356.1 GCA_013140465.1 Methylococcaceae bacterium | reverse complement strand
TAGAACAGATAAGTGCGTCTGTTATGACTGACAACTCAAGCTTTCAGGAAAGTGTTGGCTTTGTAGTAGGAACGGCACACAATGGCTTTGTTGATGCCATACATGCGTTAGGTCTTGTTGGACTCATTCTTAATTCGGATGATTGGTATTCGGCAAATGATGTGATATCCGAGATGGTGCGTTTTATGGAATTCGGCCAATATGATGTTTCTCATGCTTACGTTGCACAAGTCGATCTCCAAGGCAATGAAATTTGGCGTATTGGCGGCGAGGTCAGTAAAAAACAGTTATTTCAAAAGATGAAAGTTGCGCATCCATCCTGTTTTGTCAGAGCGTCTGTTTACCAACGTTACGGTGACTTTAGTTCAGGGTTTAGGATCGCGGCTGATTATGATTTCATCATGAGAATCTGGTCAAAAGTAAAAGTGGGTTTTTTGCCTAGGCGCATTGTACAAATGCAAATGGAGGGTGTAAGCAACGGCAATCCGGTTAAGAGTTACAAAGAATCGATGGCGGTTTCCTTAATACATGGAAAAGGCGTTCTGCCCGCCATTGCTTCTTTTTACTATGAGTGTATTAAACATTATTTGATCATGTTAGCGCGTATTTTCGGCTATAGAAACATTCACAAGAGAGGTGTATAAACATATGCAGATACCTGTAGAACACTCATCTCTGGGAATGGATTATAATCAAACCCTATCAATCTTCCAAGATTGACAAACAAAGGTAATGTGAAAGGACGTATAATCTTGGTGGCTTTCTGCGTCGCCAACCTATTTACGCATGCCCCTCTACCCTTACGCTATCTCGGTTACCTCTATCTGATTTTAAATCGCGTTATCGTAGAATGGGTTCTGTGTGTTGAATTATATGGGAAGCTTACAGCTGGAAGTGGGCTAAGTCTTTATCATAGCCAGGCACTTGTAGTCCATGAACGCACAGTTATAGGCCAAAATTTCGTGTTACGTCATTCTACAACTATTGGTGCGGCACTTATCTCATCAACATATGATGGTAGCGTCCCCATGATTGGCAATGATGTGGATATAGGGTCTAATGTAGTGATATTGGGCGATATAAAAATTGGTGACGGCGCAATTATTGGTGCTGGCACCGTTATAGTAAAAAACGTAGAGGCCGGTTCTGTTGTAGTAGGTAATCCTGCCCGTGTTATACGCAGAGCATCAACACCAGTTGTTATTAATAAATCGTAATATTATGAATAGAGTTATTCTTGCTATAGGGTTGAGAACTAATCAAAAACTCAACATATTTTCTGGTCAAGCTATGATGTTTGACGCATTGATAGATTTTTTACTAGCCAATAATTTTAATGTCAACGTCATTGATTTGACTTCCAAATACACCAACATACAAGTAGGTAAGTTTTCATTAAAACGCGTTTTGGAATATTTTTCCATCATTATAGGGTCAATAAAATCATTTTATATATGTAGGGGTGGGCTTCTTTATATTACTACAGCCCAAACAAAATCAGGCTTTCTGCGTGATCTAGTATTTATAAATCTTGCTGCTTTGTTCAAGTATAAAATTTTATTACAACAATTCGGGTCAAACTTTGACAGCTTTTATACTAGCCTTTCACCAATCATGAAATATTTAGTAAGAAATACCTTCAATAAAGGAGACTATATTGTTGTTGAAGGTGAACTAACTAAAAATCAGTTTTCAATGATTGATAATTATACAAGCAAGGTATTACCTATAACTAATGGACTACCAGAAAAGAACCTTCGTAACTCTAATAAAGGAAAAACTTATAATACAAGCAACACATTTAACTTAATTTTTTTAAGTTACATGATTGAAAGCAAAGGATATTGGGATGTACTTAAAGCAGTACAAATTCTCGTTCGCCAACAGAATAAAAATGTTCACTGTATTTTTGCTGGTGCTTTTAAACATTCTATTGATGCAACAATGCATTCAAATGAATTAGAAGCGGCGGCAGATTTTAATCAATACATCATTGAGCATAAATTAGAACAACACGTTACCTACTATGAAGGTTTAATGGGTGACGCAAAAGCTAATGCGTTTTTAAAATCACATGTTTTTTTATTGCCGTCTTATTTCAAATTTGAAGGACAACCTGTCTCAGTGCTTGAAGCTATGGCTTATGGTGCTGTACCAATTGTAACTAATTACCGTATGATACCAAATATGGTTACAATCGATTCTGGAATGTTTGTTGACCCAAAATCTCCAGAACAAATTGCAGATAGAATTTTATACCTAATGGATAATAAACATGACTATGAAAAATTCTCACAGTCATGTGTAGATAGATTTATGGCGAACTACACCTTAGATAAATACAGCATGAATATGTTGAAAGTAATTAATGATATAATGGCTTAGAAAATATGTTTATAAACAACGATAAAATTTTAATTACAGGTGGATCTGGATTTATTGGAACAAATTTAATTGATTTATTACTAGATAAAAACTACATACTTTTAAATTTTGATAAATCCAAACCACACAAAAATTCACATGAACAATTTTGGCATCACGGTAATCTACTATCAAAATCTGACATAGAAAATGCCCTATATACTTTTAAACCAACTGTAGTAATTCACTTGGCTGCACGCACTGACACTTTGAGCGACGTACTGGATGACTATATAGACAACACAAAAGGCACTGAAAATCTAATCAGTTGTTTAGAGAATATTGACTTTCTAAGACTGGTTGTTATCACTTCGACCCAATATGTATATAAGTCAGATGATATTCCTCTGCCACCCA
The DNA here is from genome assembly GCA_013140465.1 of Methylococcaceae bacterium. Classification (GTDB taxonomy): domain Bacteria; phylum Pseudomonadota; class Gammaproteobacteria; order Methylococcales; family Methylomonadaceae; genus Methylobacter_C. The sequence continues at coordinate 4,777 of JABFST010000356.1, read as the reverse complement.
ATGATACCGAATATAGACCATATACCATATATGGTCAAAGCAAGGTCATTACAGAACAATTGACACGTGCGTCAAACTTACGTTGCAGTTGGACTATTGTAAGACCAGCAAATATTTGGGGGCCATGGCATCTTCGTTACCCTCAAGAGTTATGGCGTATTATTGATAAAGGCCTTTATGTCCATCCATGCCAACATAAAGTTATAAGAACCTATGGATATGTAAAAAATGTTGCTTATCAGATATTACAGATACTAGAATCTGATAGTGCTAAAGTTGACAAAAAAACATTTTATTTGGGAGACGAACCTATTGATTCTTATGTTTGGCTAAATGCCATTTCGAGAAACCTAAGAGGTAAAACAATATTGAGAGCTCCTGGATATTTATTTACAATACCGGCATTAGTAGGCGACTTGCTTTTAAAAATAGGCATTCCAACACCATTATATACTGCCCGCTTTAAAAACATGATTGAAGATTATATCGCACCAACTGATATAACTGTTACCGAATTTGGTGTGTCACATCCAAGCTTAGAAGAAAACGTAAAAGAAACTATTTCTTGGATACAAACGGAAGGTAAAGAAATTTTTGAGTATTGGAAAAACAAGTCATGAATGCAATTATGAAGGTGCTTGTTATTGGCGGCAATGGATTTATAGGATCACATTTAGTTGATAGTTTAGTACTGGCAGGTTACAAAGTTAGAGTGTTCGATCGTGGCCCAGAGCTATATAGAACACCGTTGGTAGATGTCGATTATCGTTTGGGTGATTTTGGGGACGGTCCTTCCTTAGCTGAGGCATTAGAAGGGGTAGATATTGTTTATCACTTGGTTAGCACAACTGTGCCATCTACATCTAATCTTGATCCTGTGGCAGATATACAAGGCAACTTGATCAATACCGTAAAGCTATTACAACTAATGGTGCAAAAAGGCATCTCTCGCATTGTTTATTTATCATCAGGAGGCACGGTTTATGGCATACCAAATATTGTTCCCATACCAGAGACACATCCTCTAAAACCGATTTGTTCTTATGGTGTTATTAAAGTTGCTATTGAGAATTATTTATTCATGTATAAGTCGCTTTACGGAATTCAACCTATTGTATTGCGCGCATCAAATCCTTATGGTGAAAGACAGGGACACGCTGGAGTACAGGGTGTAATTGGAACATTCCTAAAAAAAATTAAAACCGACGAAACTATTGAAATATGGGGTGATGGCTCAATTATACGCGATTTCATCCATATTTCAGATCTTATAAAATTGTGTATTTTAGCCTCAACATCTAATTATTGTGGTATTTTAAATGCTGGTAGTGGTATAGGCCACTCAATTCGTGATGTTCTTGATGTTTTGAGCCTCGCCTCAAATAGGGGGATCGACCCCATCTATAAACAAGGACGTGCATATGATTTACCCAGCGTAGTGTTAGACGTTTCAAAAGCTAAAAATGAATTAAACTGGCAACCAGAATTATCGCTAATGGAAGGAGTAGCCAAGACGTGGCAATGGATTAATGAATTATGAATCACGCAAAAGTATTAAGGAGTTACCAATGGTTATACGACTAACAAAAAAAGTTATCGGCATACCTATTGACCCCATTAGTTGGGAAAATGCACTGGATAAATTGAATATCTGGGCATCACGGAATGAAAGCCGTTATGTGTGCATTTGTAATGTGCATTCAGTAGTGACAGCCACTCAAGATGCTGAATTTGGGCGTGTTGTCTTTGAGGCTGATATGGTAACACCTGATGGTGCGCCAGTAGCATGGATGTTACGCCACTTAGGGCACAGAGGACAGCAGCGTATTAACGGGCCAGATTTAATGTGGCGTTATTGCGATCAGGTACAATCCCGAACCGAGTCGGTATTTTTCTATGGCAATACTGAGGTTACGCTTTCTAAATTAAAACTAAAACTATTGGATAACTTTCCCAATTTAAAAATTGCCGGCACAATTTCACCACCTTTTCATGCGCTTACACCTGAAGAAGATGACTGTATTGTTAATCATATTAATGCTTCCGGCGCAAGTGTAGTGTTTGTTAGCTTGGGATGCCCTAAACAAGAGTTATGGATGGCGGCACATCGTGGGCGTATTAATGCTGTCATGATTGGTGTCGGAGCGGCATTTGATTATCATGCAGATACTATTAAACGCGCACCTAAATGGATGCAAAACTCTGGATTTGAATGGCTTTATCGTTTGCTATCAGAACCCAGGCGGTTGTGGAAACGTTACTTAGTAACTAATACGTTGTTTATTGTTTTAGCCACAAAGCAGTTAATTTTTGGTATTCAGTAGTTTTTTAAGGTTAAGTATTTAATTTAAATGCCCACAAAAATTCGATGGCTCGTCTTAGGGTTAATTATTTTAATAGTTTTTCAAATTGCAAATGCAAACTCCAATACTATTAAATTATCTTCTGGGCAACAATCGGTTGAGAGTAATTACTTTGGCTTGCATATTCATCATCTTGCCCATCCGACCGTCAAAACACCTTGGCCTAATTTAAAATTTGGAACTTGGCGGTTATGGGATGCATACGTCAATTGGTCTTACCTTGAACCCAAAAAAGGTGAATGGGATTTTTCTAAGCTCGACCAATATGTCGAAATGGCTCGAACACATAAGGTCGAAATTCTTTTACCGCTTGGATTGTCGCCTCGGTGGGCTTCTGCCCGACCTAATGAAAAATCGTCCTACGGCCTAGGCAATGCTGCCGAACCCCAAGATGTTGACAATTGGCGTAACTATGTGCGTACTGTGGCAACACGCTATAAAGGCCAGATCCATCATTACGAATTATGGAATGAAGTGAGCAGCCCTGGTTTCTATTCGGGCAAACAAAAACAGTTGGTCGAATTGGCAAGGGTCGCTTACATCACATTAAAAGAAATTGATCCGACAATTGTTTTTATTTCACCGTCTGTAGCGGGTGACAATAGCCACGCCCTGCCTTGGTTGGAGCAATATTTTAAAGAAGGAGGACATAAGTATGCTGATGTTGTCGCCTATCATTTTTATGTGGCTGATAAAGAACCAGAAGCGATGCTCAGTTTGGTATATAAAGTTAAAACTTTAACTGGCAAATATGGCTTAAGTGGTAAGCCATTATGGAATACCGAGTCTGGCTGGTGGATAGCCAACAAGGATGGAACACCAGAAACAGGGGCAGTCAAGGGCTGGAAAAGATTGCTTTCCTCTGATGCTGAAAACTTTGTGGCGCGTGCACTGATCCTTGGTAAATCGGCGGGCATTGAACGCTTCTATTGGTACGCTTGGGATAACGGAACAATGGGGCTGATTGAGTTACATAGCAAAAAATTTAAGCCAGCTGCCCATGCCTATCAACAGGTTTATGCCTGGTTAGTTGGTAGCGTTCTACAAAATTGTACACAGAAGCAAACTATGTGGACGTGCGACCTATTTGATGCAAAAGGCATTCATAAACGCTTAGCATGGACAACAGGCAAAGACCTTATGTGGATTACACCACATACATGGCACATATCCAGTTATCAAACCTTGGATGGACAACATCATTCTACCAAACCAGGAAGCCCTATCACCCTTACACAAGCGCCAATGCTCATCATCGGTAGATGATAACCTAATCAAAATCTATAACCACATTTATGGAGTTATTTTAAATATGAATGCCCGAGTAGAACCCAAAGAAGCATTTCCCTACCAACCGCCTAGCCAAGAGATCAAAGAGCGTTACCAGCACATATTTGCTCTTAAACAACCCTTAAAAGATAAGTTTCCTAAATTATTGTTTGATAAGTTAGCAGCTGGGCTTTTGTTGTTGGCGGCATCGCCTATTTTATTGTTATTGAAGATAGCGTATGTGATTGAAGGGATATTAATTCCTGCCAATAAAGGCCCTATGTTTTTTAGTTATAACGCGGTCAGCGGCGGGAAAGTGTTTCCTAAATACAAAATTCGCCTGATTAAAACCTCTTTTATAGAACCCGAAGGTGCTAAACGCGGTGATTGGATTGCTTATTCTGCGGAATGGTCGCCAGAAAGCCGTACCCATGTTGGCGGCTTTGTCAAAAAATTCTACTTGGACGAACTGCCCCAGTTTTATAATATTTTACGCGGCGATATGAGTGTGGTCGGCCCACGCCCTTTATCTGTGCTGCATTATGAACGGGATTTGGCTCAAGGTAATGTGACGCGCTTTTTGATAAAAGGCGGCTTGCTGGGTCTAGGGCATATTAATAAAGGTACACCTGAAATGGGTAAACCTGTTTATGAATATGAATATATTGACAGATACATTAAGCTTTCGCCCTTAGGGCTGTTATGGTTAGATTTGTCGATTATTTTCAAAGGCATCAAGGTTATTTTGCAAGGAAAGGGCTTATAAACTAAGCAATCAGGACTGTAACAAGCTTGTGCTTTCATCCAAAAAAGGCGGGTAACTTAACCAGTTACCCGCCTTTTTTCGTTGTGGCGGCGTAAGCATTCAGTCCCCCTCTTTTTCAAGCATAAGTATCTACACAATTCATTAGCCCGTCATTCCGGCATGGATGCCGGACTCGTTAGAGCGCATAGCGAATCCAGTGCCACGGACGGTTGCTACGGTAAGCTGTAAGTACTTGATTTAGCATTTCCGTCTTAGTGAACATTCACATCCATGTGACTATAGGGGTAGAGAAGAGCCCCTCGACTCTCCCCTCCCTCCGAACCGTGCGTGCGGTTCTCCCGCACACGGCTCTCCAGTTGGCAGTTTCCATATCAGGACA
>JABFST010000384.1 GCA_013140465.1 Methylococcaceae bacterium | reverse complement strand
CGGCTGGTTTGGATAAAACGCAACAGTTTGCTTTGTAAATCCAGATCCATTTCACAAATTTCATCCAAAAACAACGTGCCGCCGTGGGCTTGTCCTGCCGCCCCAATGCGCTCGGTGGCGGCCCCGGTAAAAGCCCCTTTTATATGCCCAAACACTTCGCTTTCCATTAAGTCACGCGGTATCGCGGCGCAATTGAGGGCTATAAACGGCTGTTCCTGGCGTGGGCTTTGTTTGTGTATGGCTTCGGCGCAAATCTCTTTGCCTGTGCCGCTTTCGCCTGTGATAAACACGGTGGCCTTGCTGGCAGCAGCATTGTCGATGGTGCTGTACACGGCTTGCATGACCAGCGACGCGCCAATAAAGCCGTGATAGCGGTGGCGGTCAAATTGCTCCTGATAACGCGCCACCATCGTATTCAGCTGTTGCCGTTCCAGTGCGTTACGCACGGTGACGAGCAAGCGTTCGGCATTAAACGGCTTTTCAATAAAATCAACCGCCCCGTAACGCATCGCATCAACAGCGACATTGACGGAACCGTGGGCGGTGATAATCACGACGCTACACGGCATCCCTTGCCCATGAACGTGCCTGAGTATGTCCATGCCATCCATGTCAGGCAGCTTTAAGTCCAGCAATATCACATTAGGGATGTGCTGCGCCAAATAGTCTAGTGCCTCTTGTCCGGTTTCTTTATGTATCAGTTGCAAGCGTTCTGCACGCAAATAATGTTGGTAAACAGCCGCCAATGAGCAGCTGTCTTCAACCAGTAATAAAGAGAGGGGCAAGGAGGCGGGCATGGTGTTAATCACTATGGTTTTAGGCAAGTACAATGGCATAATAGCCCCATAAAGTTGCCATATCATAACTTTTACATCCTGGTCTTGCCATAGCACTCCTTTGTCCTAGCATGATAGAAAAACCTGTTCCCCCTCCCCGTCTCCTGTTAGTCGATGACTCCCCCAGCAATTTGGCGATTTTGTCTTCAGCTCTGGCTCAATATCCTTTATACACCGCAACCGATGGCCTACAAGCCCTAGAAATAGCCCATCGGGAACTGCCTGACCTTATTTTGTTGGACATCCGTATGCCCGGCATGGACGGTTACGAAACCTGTAGGCAACTTAAGCAACAGGCAAAAACCCAACATATCCCGGTTATTTTTGTGACGGGCTTGGATGATGAAGAAGACGAAACCTTGGGCTTTGCCTTAGGCGCGGTCGATTACATCACTAAGCCGATACGACCCAATATTTTGCGTATGAGGGTGGCGGCACAATTGCAGTTAAAGGCGCGGCGTGACCAGCTCGAACAGATGGCGGATACCGATGTGCTGACCTGTCTTGCCAACCGCCGCCATTTTGAGGTGGTCATGCAAAAGGAATGGAACCGTGCGTTGCGCTTTAGTACGCCGTTGAATTTGGTGATGGTGGATGTGGATTATTTTAAGCAATTCAACGATTGTTATGGGCATGTGGCGGGCGATGAGTGCTTAAAAGCGATAGCCTGTAGCCTTAACGCTTCGCTGCGCCGTGCGGGCGATATGGTTGCGCGTTGGGGTGGTGAAGAATTTGTGTGTCTGTTGCCGGGTATGACCAAGGCCCAAGCCGCCGATTTGGCGGAATCTATTTTGCAGCGCATACGCGATTTAAACGTTGCCCATGCCAAATCGATAGTGGCGGATTATGTCACGGTTAGCTTGGGCTTGGCGGCTTTAGACTTAAGCCAGCACCAAAGCTGGCGGCAATTGCTGGAATGCGCCGACCAAGCCCTTTATAACGCCAAGGCGCAAGGGCGCAACCAATTGGTGGTGCTGTAAACCTAGGCCAGCTTAGACCTTAGCCCGTTTTACAGACAAAAAAAAGACCGCCGAGGCGGTCTTTTTTGTTAATGGACAGCCCTTATTTGGGAATAGTAAAAGGCGTGTTTCTAAAGCTGATTTTTTGTGAATGGCAATCTAAGCAGCTCACAAATTGTCCGGCTTTTACCTTAACCGTTTTCTTTTTGCCTTCAATCGTCATGTCTTTGTATTCACGGTCGATAGGGGCTTTTGCCAAACGGTTGGCGGTTTTACGGTCTGCACCATGACACGCGGCGCATTGGTCTTCGCCGTTTTTACCCGCAATTTTTGCTGATGCCGCATGCCAGCCGCCATTGACGGAATAGCTGGGTGCTTTATCATAAAAATTAGGGTCGTTAATCGGATGCAAGCCATGCGGGCCGGCCAAATACGCTTTAGGGTTGTCGGCACGCACGCGACCGCCCACTAAACGCTCGCCGTAAGCAACCGACAAGGTGTTTGCCAATTCGCCGTCGGCAAAACTGTTGTTGCCTTGCGGGTCTTTGGAGTGGCAGACATCACATTCCATAATCGTGCCGTCATAACCTTGCAATTGCTTGGCGGTGATGTTGTCATTGGCATTGGTGTCGGCTATCGGCCAAGTGGAATGCGAACCGCCGTGGCAGGCACCACACGCTACGTTGCCGTGGGCATCGGCACTCTTACGGAATAACGGGTTTACCGTGTAGCCCGTCAGGGTCGGGGTGGCCTGTTGTGCTACCTTTGCGCTGGCGTTTGCCGCCGCTTTAGGTTGGGCATGTCCGGTCGGCGGTGTAGTACTGACGGCTTGTTTACACTCTAAGGTGCCGTAGCAAACATAGCGTGGGACGCTGGCTGCGGTTGCCGACAGCAGGACACTGGCTTCGGTGTAAGGCATCACGGCAAAACGCATGTCTTCGGCTTTATGGATAGGCAGCGTAGTTGCAGACAAGTCAGCGGGGTCATAAGCCTTACGCAAAATCGCCGCATTGCCGTCGCTGATATGGCAAGAGCCACAATCGGGTTCGTCGAAGATGGCTTCGCGGAACGGGTCTTGTGAGGCTCGGTGCGCACTGGCAGCACGCGGATACAAGCTACCCGCAGCACGCATGTCGCCGTGGCAGTCGTCACATTCCAAACCTGCGGAATAATGCACGTCACGGTAGATTTTTTCAGTTTTACCCGCATGGCACTTGGCGCAATCTTCGGTGGTGATTTTGTCGCCGTAAGGGAACAAGGGTTCGCCATTGGGGTCAGCCGGAAACAATTTTGGCGAAAAGTTGTTTTTCGTGCCGTCATAACCTGCACCTGTGCCGCCTGGGGCGACCGCCACCAAATCGTCTTTGCCTTCAGGATCCCAGCCGCGTCCGCCCAACAGTTTATGGTGTCCGCGAGCGTCGCGGATTAGCTCGCCTTTTTTGTGCGCGACACCGTCTATAGTGATGTCGTTTTTATACACTTGCATACGTCCGTGGAACGCGTGTTCTGCGCGTGAATAGTCACTCTTGGACGAACTGGAGGTGCCGCGTATGCCGACGTCTTCGAGAATGTTGTCGCCATGATGACCAACGCATTGGATAGCATTAGCGCGTGACGCTTTAACTTTGTCTTCAACAATGTCGGTGTACTGGGTTTGGAAGTTTTTGCCTGTGCCGTACAACACCATGTAATCGTGCATCATGCCCATGTTTTTGGCGGCAGCCGCTTCTTGAGCTTGAATGGTGTCGTTTTCGGCATCATAAAACCGCAGTTTGATTTGCAGTTTGCCATTGACCCAACGCGCTGCCGTAACGCGGTCGCCACGGATCAGTGTGTCTTCTTTACCAGCAGGGGCTGTGCCTTCGGGTTTAAAGGGTTGATAAGCAACTTGTGGATCGACATCCGAGCGCAAATATTCCAGCGTAGGGTCAAACTCGTTCATCATGTCGAGATTGCCTTTGGCATTCTTTTTTAGCTCAAAGCGGTTGTGGATGGCGCCAGGCCAGACTTCATTGTCGTCATAAGCGGTTTTGCCTTTGTCGGGTGGATGTGTGCCTAAGCCGCGAGCTTCGAGCTTGTCATCAAGGGTGACTGGGGTGCGCCAAACTTCACCGTCGGAACCCATTTTGCCTTTGGCATGGCATTCGCGGCAGCTAAATTCGGAGGAACTGGTAACGACACCATCTGTTGTTGCTACGGTTGCGCCATTTTTTTTGGCAACCACGCGCATAAGCGGGAAGGGGTTGGTGCGGCCTTTGTCATCGATGTCGGTGATAGGCAACATCGGGGCACTGAAATAAGCCAACGGGTTGTAAGCTTTAAAGGCTTGCGGGTCGTTTTTTTGGTAAGCCCCCGTGATGCCGGGCATTGCGCGTACGGCTGCGGCATTGTCCAGTTTATGGCGCAAACCTTGGTCTAGCTTGGTTAAATCAAACCCAGATTTTTTGAAAGTAAAGCTGGCAGTAGACGAGCCGTTTTTGCTGCTGTTGACCAAGCGATCCCAAAAGCCGGATTTTTTAATGATGGTTTTGCTGTCTTCTACGCGTTTGTTGGGTAGCAGTACCGTTTGGTTGTTGGGGGATTTGCCGTCATGCGCGGTTGCTACGCTGAGGTCATAGTTGGCCCCTGCGGTGCTGTCGTCAAACCAGTTTTGGCTGGTGGAGTTGATGGAGTCAGCACCGACCGGATCGGTAGGGTTGCTGGCTGCTGAATAAAACACCTCTAGGCTTTGCAAATCTTGGGCGACGGGGGTTTTGGCATCTTTGATGTAAACCTGTGCGTTTAAGCCTTGGGACTGAAAATAAATAATATCAGGCAAACCTATTTGGCTGACACCAATATCGCTTTTTTCGTTAAACGGCAACACTACATAATCGCCTTTCATGCCGCTGGCTTTAGCGGGCCTAGGTGCGGCTTCGGCAACTGCGGGCGGCAAGTTGGGGGCGTTGGGGGCGACCGACACCACTTGGCGTTGTTGGCAAGTGCTGGCGGCGTTTTCGGCTGTAAAGGTAACGGCGTAACGGCCTGGGTGGGTAAAACTGGTGGTGTATTTGGAGCTGCCTTTTTTGTCGATGACGGCTGAGTGTGGGGTGGTAACGCCGTCGCCTTTGTCCCAAGTGCCTGAAGCGGGTTTGCCTTTAACAGTGGCACTTAACACCACGCTGTCGCCGACTTTAATGGCGGGCTTGTCAGCCACCACAGTACAGGCAAGCGCTGTACTACAGGTTTTAGCCGCACCTGTGACAGCAATCGGGGCAGTCATGACACCCGGGGCTTCGGCACGGATAAAACAAGGAATGTGTGTGGCGGATGTCCCTAGCAATTTGGCGGTATAGCTGCCGGCATGGTCGGTTTTTACCGTGTACAACACGCTATTGCTGGTCGCATCGTAAAAAGACACGGCACTATAGGCGGGCAGGGCAGTGGTTTTGCCTTTGACCACGACCACGCCTTCTTTTTTGTTATACGCGGCGGTGGCGGTCACTTTGGCGACAGCAGCTTGGGCGGGGGCGGCTGCCAATGTCAGTGCCAGCGGGGTTAGCAGCAATAGGGCTAGCCTAGTGCCTCCCCCGTGCGGTTTTGAGTGTTGGGACATGTGTTGCTCCTAATGATTATCGGTAAAAACTAGTCTTGTGTGGTAGACCTGCGATAAAAAAGCAAGAGTTGTGCCGTATTGCATTAATGGTAAAAAGTTCAATGGCTTGAAAAAAACGATTGGCATTGTGCGCGGGATTGGTTAGGGGAGAGTTGCCAAAGTGTCGTGATATGACCTGGTTTAGTGTCAAAATAGTGTTATATAACACAGTTTAATTGGTCGAGAATAATTGCGGGTTAGTTGGGGATACTGTCCACAGCTTAGCTGCTTTATTCGTAACTATTCAGCATCCTGGGCACAACAGCCGTTCGCTGAGCGGAACAGCCGTTCGCTGAGCGGAACAGCCGTTCGCTGAGCGGAGTCGAAGCGAACAAACCGGCTTCGGCTCCGCTCAGCCTACGGTAAAGACTCCGCTCAGCCTACGGTAAAGACTCCGCTCAGCCTACGGTAAAGACTCCGCTCAGCCTACGGTAAATTTGACTTATTAGAAGTCGCTCTGAATAGTTACCTTTATTCTTGGTTGCATTGCCGATACAGCAACGTCTAAAGCCGTTGCTCGCCAGCTGGCTTGGCTTATATTGTGGTTAATCATAGGATAAAGACCTGCGAGGTTTATAAAACCTTGCAGGTATACCGCTTTGGCCTACAACGAATGAGAATCTACATAGTGTTCAGCCCAACCGACCTTTAGGCGCTCAGCTTAAGCAACTGTTGGATGGTGACTGTGGTATCTGCCAGTTGTTCGGGCGCGTAGGGTAGGGCGGCAAATTTGCCCCAGACAGGCGCGGGCCAGGCCGCATCGGTTTGGTAGCGCACGATATGGTGGATATGCAGTTGCGGGACGATGTTGCCGATGGCGGCGATATTCATTTTATCGGCGTGGTAATGGCGGGCGAGTGTTGCTGCCAGAAAGGCTGATTCTTTGCTGAGCTGTTGCCGCTCGGTGCTATCAAGCTGGTAAATTTCGCTGATGCCTGGTCTTTCGGGAACCAAGATAAACCACGGGTAATGCGCATCATTCATCAATAAAATCTGGCATAGCTCAAAACGGCCTAGGACAATACAGTCTTGCGCCAAGCGGGGGTGTAGCTGAAAGGAATTGGTCATATTTTTAGGGGAAAATGCAAGCAAGGCTTGAAAGTAGTTGATTAATCGGTGTAATTTAGTCGGGCTACAAAACTATAACAATAAAATAATGTAACTATTCAGCATCCGGGGCACAACAGCCGATCGCTGAGCGGAACAGCCGATCGCTGAGCGGAACAGCCGTTCGCTGAGCGGAGTCGAAGCGAACAAACCGGCTTCGACTCCGCTCAGCCTACGGTAAAGACTCCGCTCAGCCTACGGTAAATTTGACTTATTTAGAAGTCGCTCTGAATAGTTACAAAATAAGTAACTATTCAGCATCCGGGGCACAACAGCCGTTCGCTGAGCGGAGTCGAAGCGAACAAACCGGCTTCGACTCCGCTCAGCCTACGGTAAAGACTCCGCTCAGCCTACGGTAAAGACTCCGCTCAGCCTACGGTAAATTTGACTTATTAGAAGTCGCTCTGAATAGTTACAAAATAACAACAATAAAATGCGCAATGAGGAGGATGTGGTATGTCTGCACAAATGGTTGATGTGGGGGAGCTGTCGGGTGCGCGGCGGTTGAGTGTGTCGTTTCGGGTGTTGTTGGGATTGTATGCGATTATCCCCGTGTGTTTGCTGTTACAGGTGTTTGATGGCTGGTTTTGGCAAGGGTTTTTAAAGGCCCATTTGCCGAGCAGCCCTAACCATTTTTTATTGTTTCAAATTTTGTTCGGTACGCCGCATATTTTAGCCAGCACCTTATTGTTGGCGACCAATGCCGAGTATGTCCAACGCTATCAACGCAATTTGTTGGTAATGACGGCGGCAATAGCGGTTTTTTTTGGCGTGGGCAGCTTATTTATCCCGTATCGGGTTTTTTATGTGCTGGTGGCGGGCTGGACGGTTTTTCATGTCCTTAAACAACAACATGGCATAGGCCGTGGCGTTTGCCGTTTGCCATCATGGGCGTTTTATTATTTGTTGTGCATCAGTGTGGCGGCGGGTTTGCTGATTTATATCGGCATTTTTTTAAAAAACAGCCTAGAGCCTAGTCAAGTGCTGCTGATTAAAGAATCTGCTGGAGTGTTGTGTGCGCTGTTGTTTGTCAGTGCCTTGTATATCCAACAGTTG
>JABFST010000049.1 GCA_013140465.1 Methylococcaceae bacterium | reverse complement strand
GTCCAAAAGTAAAAAATTCAGCACATCGTCGCCCTTAACGCGGCTGTGCATTTGTTGCCTGTACATCAGCAAGGCATGTAAGGCTTTTAAGATATTCATCCATAAAATGGTTTCGTATTGGCGCAATTCCTCGCTACGCGATTCGGACAACAATAGCGATGCCAAATCCAAAATCCGGCTGGTCATGTCGGCACGTTCGATGTTCCTGCCTAAACGGATAAAGCGGTAAGGCGCGTTATGGCTCATATAACCCGACAATAAGCCGGTAAACCGTTGACAGCCCTTAAGTATTTCGTTGAGGAACAACACCCGTTGCCGACGGTTGGCGACGGTATCCAAGTTGTTTTTGGCATACAAGTACATTTCATTGACTTGCTCCCACGCCTTATCCGGCAATATTTCCCTAGACGTGCGGATGTTTTCGCGGGCGGCGGTTAACGACGAAAACAATGATCCCGGATAACTGGCATCAGCCAACAAAAAGCGGGTAATGTTGCGTTCGTTGGCGACATTATTTTTTTCATGGAACGCTTGTTCGGAGGCATTGATTAAAATCAATTGCCGCCAGCCCATTTCCACGCCCATGGGTAAATCCATTAATAAATTCATGTGTACACTGACCAACCTGGCGATGTTTTCTGTGCGTTCCAGATAACGGGCCAGCCAATACAGGCGTTCTGCCGAGCGAGATAACATTAGCTGTCCTCCATATTAATAATCCAAGTGTCTTTACTGCCACCGCCTTGGGAAGAATTGACCACCAAAGAGCCTTTTCTAAGGGCAACCCGGGTTAATCCACCTGCGGTGACAAAGGTGTTTTCGCCTTGCAAAATGAACGGGCGCAGATCAATATGGCGCGGCTCTAGCTTGCCTTTGCACAGGGTTGGTGCGGTTGAAATCGACAAGGTGGGTTGGGCGATATAATTGCGCGGATCTTTTTGAATAATCTTACGGAAGTTTTCCACTTCTTTGGCGGTGGCATGGGGGCCGACCAACATGCCGTAACCGCCCGACTCGTTGGCGGGCTTGACGACCAACTCCGCCAAATGCGCCAAGACATAAGCCAAATCGTCTTCATTACTACATAAATACGTCGGTACATTGGGTAAAATAGGTTCTTCATTTAGATAAAAACGTATCATTTCAGGCACATAGGCATAAACCACCTTGTCGTCGGCAACACCCGCACCCGGCGCATTGGCCAGCGCGACATTGCCCGCTTTCCAAGCACGCATCAGGCCACGCACACCTAAAGTGGAGTCTTTGCGGAACACTTCGGGATCGAGAAAATCGTCATCTATACGCCGATAAATCACGTCCACTTTCTCTAAGCCATTGATTGTGCGCATGTAGACACAATCATCGTCATTGACGACCAAATCATTGCCTTCCACCAGTTGCACACCCATTTGTTGCGCCAAATAAGCGTGTTCAAAATATGCCGAATTGTAGATGCCAGGCGTCAGCACCACACAGGTGATAGAGCCATCTTGGTGCGGCGCAATCGACAGCAACATATCATGAAGGTGCATTGGGTAGTCATCTATAGGCAAAATGTCGATGTCTTGCAATAATTCAGGAAATACCCGCTTGGTGATGACGCGGTTTTCCAACATGTAAGACACGCCCGAAGGCACGCGTAGATTGTCTTCCAGCACATACATGATGCCGTCCCTATCCCGCACCAAATCAGTGCCGCAAATATTTGCCCAAATGTTATGGCGGGGCTGCATACCGACGCATTCTTTACGGAAATTTTTTGAGCTGTTGATGATGTCGCCCGGCATTTTGCCTGCCTTAATAAAGGCTTGCTCGCTGTACACGTCACTAATAAAGCAGTTTAAGGCGGTCAGGCGTTGCTTTAAGCCTTTTTCAATGATGCGCCATTCGCGGGCATCAATAATGCGCGGGATGATGTCGAAAGGCCACGCCCGATCGATATTGCCTTCATCGCTGTAGACTGTAAAGCTAATCCCCATTTCCATAATCGCCAATTCGGCGGCGATTTTGCGTTTGTCTATATCTTCTTTTTTAAGTGAATTTAAGTATTGGCATAGGCTGTGGCTCACTGGACGCGATTGGAATTCGGAGAACATCAGCTCATCGTAAGCTATGTCAGTTTTATAATTTTTCCAGATTGATTGCATGGCACTTCACTTGGTCTGAGGGGTGTTAAAGTCTTAAATAAAAATTAAGCATGAATGATGCCATGTATTACAGATAGATGTCATGGTTAGCTTGCCAACAACGGGCTGAATTGGCTTTATCTTGCCAAGGGCAATTTCGCTAGGTGAATTTAGCACGAATGTTGCTTACTGGCGGCGATTTCCTATACCATAGCCGCACTTTGCCAGACCGATTGCGCGATCTTACTTCGGAATCCCCATGCCCCAACCACACTCACCTCGCTTAGGCATCGTCACGCTTGCTGACGAAAATTATTATCCGGGGCTGGAAACCTTATATATATCTGTGCAAAAGAGTTTCCCTGTCCCCATCACTTGTTTTGACATTGGCTTAAGCGCAGCACAAAAACACCATGCCGCGCTGCACTATCCGAACCTCGCCATTGTGCCGCTGCCAGACTCGGCGGAAATGCGCGGCCTAAAATCCGCTTTTGAACATGACACGCCGTTGCAAAAACCCGGCAAACGGGTTTGGCCTTTGTGGATATGCCCGTTCTTGATCGCCGCCAGCCCTTACCAACGGGTATTCTGGATGGACAGCGATTTGGTTGTTTTACGGAACCTAGAGCAGTTGTTCGCAATGCTTGAAGACGGCCCAGTATTTACGCTAGAAAACAATGCCCCCGAATGCACCGCCAACAAACCCGAACTTTATGCGTTATTGCCGATTGCGCGTGCTTTCGACCCGGCAGTGCCGACGGCAAACGGCGGTGTTTCGGGTTGGGACTTGCTGCGCGACCAAGCGGTGTTGGACGCGTATATGCACCCTATCCGCACCGCGCAACACGATTTGTCAGTGCGCCAAGCGATCTCTTGGCATGACCAAGGTGCGCTGATTTGGGCCATCCAAAATACCGGCAGCGAACACCGCGTGCTGCCAGACACCCGCTGGAACCTGTGTGTGCGCCACAGCAAAGTGGTTCACCAGCAATATGACTGGCAGCCTGAGGTGGTTGACCAGTTAATCGCCGATGAACCGGACGCGTGTGTGTTGCATTGGAACGGGCACCGCGTGCCTTGGATGAAATAACATGCCTATCTCCCACACCCACCGTTGCGTATTTGTACACATTCCCAAAACAGGCGGCACCAGCATAGAATCGGCGCTGGACATGTTCCACGACTGGAAAATAGAAAACACCGATGCCTGTTTTGGCAAAATACAGTCTCCCGAACTGCTGGCCCGGCACTGGCCTACCCATTTCTTGCAGCACCTGAGCTGGTTTGAGCTGTGTTCGCTGATCCCAGAAGCACAGCGTGCAGACTATGTATCGTTTAGTTGGGTGCGCAATCCGTGGGAAAAAATGGTGTCCGTGTATGCCAACACCGACTGTGATTTACTGGAACACGCCAGACTTTGCGGGTTAGAGCTTAGCCACTTAAGTTTTGCCGAATTTGTACAGGCCACGCTGGATTTTCCACATGTGCATCTGCGCCCACAACACGAGTTTATCCTCACGCCAGACGGACACCCTGCCGTGGACTTTATCGGGCGTTTTGAAAACTTTGCCGCAGATTTTGACCGCCTCAGCCAACAGCTGGGCGTAAGCTTGGCTCTGCCCCATAAAAATGCCTCCTCGCATTTGGATTACCGCCGTTATTACGACGATGCCACGCGGGCAAGCATCGCCCAAAAATACCACGCCGACATTGCGGCGTTTGGCTACACGTTTTAAATCCTGGACCACCATGAAATTGATAATGACGCTGCTGGTGCGCGATGAGCAAGACATACTTGCCGCCAATATCGACTACCACCTCAGCCAAGGCGTGGACTTTATTATAGTCACAGACAATTTGTCAGCGGACAACACCCCTGACATTTTAGCCGATTACCAACGGCAAGGTGTTGTGCAAGTCATAACCGAAACGCGTGATGATTATTCCCAACACGAATGGGTCACGCGCATGGCACGCATCGCCGCGACCGAGCATGGCGCCGATTGGGTCATCAACAACGATGCCGATGAATTTTGGTGGCCGTTAGCCGACAACAGTTTAAAATCCTATTTTACGCGTTTACCTGACCATGTCCAAGCTGTCACCGTACCCCGCCATAATTATCCGGTGATCGCTGCCGACGAATCTGACCTGCGTCCATTCTATGAACGCCTTATCTTTAAGGATACCGCATCAGAAAACGCACTGGGACGACCGCTGCCGCCTAAAGTGTGCCACCGCGCCCACGCCGACATTCACGTCGGGCAAGGCAACCACACGGTCTCACTCACTAGCGAAAACTTAGCCGCCCCTGCGGGTGAATTGGTGATTTGCCATTATCCGGCACGTTCTTATGCGCAATTTGCCAACAAAATTCGCCTAGGCGGTGCGGCCTACGCCCGCAACACGGTGTTGGACAAGGCCATCGGCCATACTTGGCGTTACCTTTACGAACAGTATAACGAAGGCCGATTACAAGACTTTTATCTACAGCAAATTCCAGACACCCCAACGCTGGCTAACTTAATTGACAGCGGACGTTATGTGGCTGATTTGCAGCTACGCGATTATTTGCGCCAGCTTTACCGCCAGCCATAAGCACAAGGATACGCCATGTCTTACGATGCCCCCACTTTAGCCCAACTCGATTACTTAAGTTTTGTGGGCAAACGCTATCCTTTTATTTATGTTGCCGCGCCGAAAGCCGCGTGCAGCACCATCAAAGGTATGTTGTATGCCCTTGAAAACCTAGCAATCCCTACGCGAATGCTGGGACTGCCCGATGTGCATTTTAGGGTGGCAACTGGCATAGCCAGCTTGACCAACTACCCTGATGCAGATTGCGCCACGTTGTTGCAAGATCCGCGCTATACCCGCTTTGCTGTGGTCAGAAACCCTTATTCGCGTGTCGCTTCGGCATGGGCCAATAAAATCAACCAAAAAGCCCCTGCCTATTTGCTATTGCAACAACACATTTCCGAATGGGCCGGGCTACCCGCGACCACACCGCCGCCGTTTAAACGCTTTATAGAGTGGTTGGTAAACACCCAATCGCCTCAACTGTGTGATTTGCACTGGCGGCCTATGGCGCAATTGTTGATGCCCAACTTGGTAGACTATCACTTTATTGTGCGCACCGAGGCATTGGCGAATACCTTACAACCCGTGCTGTCGGCATTGCATATCAACACCCCTGCCGCCGACTTGCTGCACACGCACACAACCAACGAATCGCTGCCTATCGATTGGCAAGCCTTGTATGACGAAGAAACCGCGTCTTGGGTACAACAATTTTATGCAGAAGACTTTACCCGCTATGCTTATGCCACCGACTCTTGGCAATCCAGCCCCACTATAGCCGAAGACGCGGATCAACAGCTTGCCGGACTGCGCACGAAATTAGCAAAGTCCAACCACATTGCACTGACCATGATCCGCAAAAAAAACGAGGAAATCTTTTTGTTGAAGCAGCACATCCAACAACTGACCGCAGGGAATTGAGGCCAACCCTTTTAGCCACTATGACTACACCCACTATGCCCACCACTCCCCTTGCAAACCAAGCCGACGCAGATTATGGCCCCAACTTATTGGACACCCTACACGCGTGGGCGCAACAGCAAGCCCAACAACGGGCTTACGTTTATTTGGCGGATGGCGAAAACATCAGTGCCGAGATCACTTATGCCGCGCTGTGGGAGCGCGTCACCACCTTGTCGCAACAATTGTTGCAGCAGGTTAGCCCAGGCGAGCGGGCGGTCTTATGCTTAGAGAGTGAGGCGGAATTTTTAATTGCCTTACTGGCGTGTTTCCGTGCGCGGATTATTGCCGTCCCTTCGCTGACACCTAGCAGTGAGCGCACTATTAAACGCATTGAAGCGCATTTGTCAGATTCTGGGGCGGCGGTCGTGTTGTTTGACGAACAAGCGGCAAGCCAATTGCGCATGAGGCAATACCAAGGCGCACTGGCGGACGCGCGTTGCCTAAATATCGAAACATTACCTATTGCCGATGCCTCGGTTTATGTAGATCCTAAGCCCTTAGCCCCTAACGAGCTGGCCTATTTGCAATATACCTCCGGCTCAACCACCGAGCCACGCGGGGCAATGATTACGCATGGCAACTTAATGGCGCAATTGCAGATTTTTAAAAGTATCATCGGGCAATCGCCGCAGAGTGTCAGTGTCAATTGGATGCCCTTGTACCATGATTTTGGCTTGGTGATGGGTCTGCAATCCGTGTACACGGGCGGTGTCGGCGTGTTATTGCCGCCCAGCCGAGCCGTGCAACAGCCGATACGCTGGCTACGGGCCATAGACCGTTTCCGCGCCACCTTAAGCGCAGGCGCAACGTTTATGTTTGAGTTGTGCGCACGCAAAATTCGCCCCGAAGACTGTTTAAACCTTGATTTAAGCCATTGGCAACAAGCCTTGGTCGGTGCTGAACCGATACACGCCGCCGTGTTAAACGCCTTTGCCGCCGCTTTTGCCGATTACGGTTTTCGGCCTACAGTATTCTGGCCCGGTTATGGCATGGCTGAAGCCACACTCATCATCAGCCTACACAGTAGCCGCAACCGCCCCGTGATAGTCGGCTTTGATGCGGCTGCCTTACAAAAATCGCAAGTATTGCCCAAGCCTGACGGACAACAACTGGTCGGTTCAGGACTACCGTGTTTTGGCTACAGCCTACACATCATCAACCCAGACACCTTGCAGCCTTGCCAGGCCCACGAAATTGGCGAACTATGGGTGCATAACCCCAGTGTCGGCAGTGGTTATTGGCAACAGGCCAGCGCAACACAACATACTTTTAACGCTTATTTTGGCGACCCTGCCCAGGGCCCTTTTTTACGCACGGGGGATTTGGGCTTTATCTATGAAGGCGAGGTTTTTATCATAGGCCGCCTTAAAGACACCTTGGTCATCAATGGCGAAAACCGTTACCCGCAAGATATTGAATGGACTGTCAACCACTGCCATCCGGCGTTGGAGTCGGGTGCGGGTGTCGCGGTGGGCATTGACGTTGATGGCATTGAGCGGCTGGCGATTTGTTATGAAATCAAGCGCAGTGCGCGCAACCATCTGGATGTAAATGCAGTCGTCAGTGCCATACGCGCTGCCGTGGTCAAGCAACACGAACTGGATGTCCATAAAATTGTGTTGCTACAAACCGCCAGCTTACCCAAAACCTCCAGCGGCAAAGTGCAACGCCAAGCGTGTAAAAATCGCTTGTTAGCCAATGACTTAGAAACGCTTGCGGTTTGGCAAGCCCCATCATCTGCGCCCTTGGCGGCACTTTCGGACACCACCCACCCACTGCTGACGCTGTGCCAAACCATTTTAAATGATACGGGCATTGGTTTAGATGACGATTTATTTGCGCATGGCGCAGATTCGCTTAAATCAATGGAGTTATTCACAGAAATTGAAAAACGCTGGCAATGCCGTATAGACATGATGCGTTTTAACCAGCAACCGACGGTCAATGGC
>JABFST010000117.1 GCA_013140465.1 Methylococcaceae bacterium | reverse complement strand
CACCAATACACCAAAAATCACTATGCGCACATAGTCGGGCGGCAATAAGCCCGCATCACCCAATAATGCCGCATACTCGCCCTCTACGCCCCATACCGGTTGTTTTTTGGCGTAGTAATCTTTGTTGAAGATTTGGTCAAATAAGGCATCGTGCATCGTGGGCATACCTGTTTCATCCAGCAAATGCTTGTAGGCTAAAATCGCCATATTGCCGCCAGGCTCAATGCCGTCACTGGTCGTTCCGGTAGGCACATGGTCATGAAACATCCACAAGCCCGGACCATAACTGTCTAAGCCATTGTTTTTGGTTTGTAGATGTAAGTCGGTGCGCTGCGCCGGGGCAATATCAAACACGTCACGCGTGATTTGTGCACCCGCCGCCAATTCCACGCCGTCTAAGGCGGTAATGGTGGCCTTATGCCCGTGAATGTGCAGGGCAATCGCTGAGCGTTGCAGATTGGCAATATTTAACTTAATGTCTTCGTTTTCATCGGCGATAATCATTGCATCGCGTAAGGTGTACGGAAAAGAATGACCGTTGAGCATAAAATAATTTTCAAACGATTCGGTCATATTGTAATCACGCCCCATGCGTTGGGCGATCAGGCGCGGATCGTTGGCGGCCTGGATGATGCCGGACAGCTTTTTGTCCACCGATTGGTAATGCAAATCATATTCTTGGCTATAATTTTTGCTGACCGCGACGGACGGATGGCGAACTTGCCCTGCGCCAACATTAAACGTTTGCAGCGCGTTATTGGGCAAATTGGCTTCGACAATAAACATGCCGTTCAAGCCCATCATGAAGTGCTGTGCGGTTTGCACATGGCAATGGTAAAGCATGGTTCCCGCATGTCTGGGCTGTATTTCGTAAGTGTGGCTTTTGCCCGGAAACACCGAATGCACTTCCATGCCATCGTTATCTTCGCCTTTTGCCGTTAGCCACGGATGATCCACGCCGTGCAAGTGGATCGTATGCGGCAAATAATGGGTGTTTTCTAGGGTGATAAAAACCTTGTCGCCTTGCTCTACGCGCAATACTGGCGACGGCGCACGCAATAAGGGATTAGCGACGACCGAGTTAAAGTTTTTCAAGGCCATGCCGCGTGATTTGAGCGCATAAACCCACAGCCCAGGCTGTATGCCCGGGGCTATGTCAAAAGTGTTTATCAGAAACTCACCATCGGGGCTGGAACCGTTAAGTTCGACCACTTCCAGCTTAATATGGATGACATCGGGGTCGCCGTCATGGTCTAGGTCATCACCCATAATCAAAGCATCTTGCGCCAACTGAGTTTGCATTAAGGTTGCCATAGACACATTGTTGGTGCCTTTGACCGCAACAGCAACATCATAGGGGTTGTCTGGCTCACAAGACGGTGCGGCGGCAATGGCGACACCTTCAATGACTTGTGCAGGCCGCCACTCTGGGTGCTCATTTGAGCAGGGTTTTTCAATACTGCTGTTGTCAGCGGAACGGTTATAAACGGTTGCAGGAGGTGTAACCCTTGCCTTCTGTTCTAGGCCGGGCCTAAAAAAAACCGCAAGGATGACTAATACAGGCAGGAGTAGTAGTATTAGTAAGACAGAATATTTACGAAGCATAATCCGATAACGTGGTTTGTAGGTAATGCCTATTGTAAAGGGCTATGCAAGGAAAGCCCAGATACCTTTTCAAAGCCAAAAAACTAAGTAAAAATAAAGACCTTTGCCAACAAGGGTGCGATAGGGGCTAGGGTGACGCACACCCTAGAGTATGCGTTGATTACAGACAAAAACCTCATGCCTACGCTGTCCCGCTAGCCTATAATGGCTGTTAAGCCTCAAGCTGCGTTAATGCGACATTAAAGTCATGTGGCAGACCCCGCACCCTAGGGCTTACAATCTATAAAAAAATTAAAAAGCGCGTACAAGGCAAACTTTCATCCCATGCAATAACCATTGCCTTACTCCCTTTTTGGTGCAGAGCGGCGTGAGCTAGCCAGCCTTGCCTGCTTTGCTTTATCCCACTTCTCGGGCTTTTAGGTAACGATGCTACGACTTAATTTTTTCTGGGCACTGGGTTATTTTTTAGGCGGCTATTTCGGCACGCAAATAGCCATCCCTCCGAGTCATGCCAGTTCAATTTGGCCGGCGGCCGGCATTGCGTTGGTCGGCATGATCTTACATGGCAACCGCATCATCCCCGGGCTGTGGCTAGGCGCATTAATCACCCAAACCTATGCGTTTTTAGACATTAACCATCCACAAAACATGCCCGCCGCCTTGGTCATAGGCGGCATCAGCAGCATAGCCGCCACGGTGCAGGCATTGTTTGGCGCTTGGCTGATCAAACGCTATGTGGGCTTACGCAATGCGCTGGCGGATGACCGCAGCATTTTGCGTTTTTTTGCTTTAGGCGGGCCGCTTAGCTGTACAGTCAGCGCGACTGTTGGGGTCATGATGCTCAATCTTAAAGGCATTGTTACCTTAAAAAGCTTTGCCTTCAGCTGGTTGACATGGTGGGTCGGTGATGTGATAGGCGTATTGATTTTCACGCCGTTTTTACTGTGCTTTATGGGGATGCCGAGACATAAATGGCGGCTGCGCATCAATTCAGTGGCATTGCCTTTGCTGGTATTGTCATTGCTGGTGGCACTGTTGTTCCAACTCGGCAGAAGCCAAGAACAAGCGCGTATCAGCGCTATTTTTGAAGAACGCACCCAACTGTTGCATAACGCCTTACAGAACCAAATCAAGCGCCATATTGAGGCTAACCAAACCCTAAAGGCATTTTTTGACAGTTCTGAAAATGTCACGCCTACCGACTTTAAAACCTTTGCCCAACCCCTGCTCGGCACTTACAAGGCATTAGCGGCCTTAGAATGGATACCCCGCATCACCGATGAAAACCCCGATTTTTACCAACAACAATTGGGCAGCGGCTTTATCATCCGCATCCCTGATGCCAAAGGCAATATGGTCGCAGCCCCACCGCGCCCAGAACAGTTTCCGATTGCCTATGTAGAGCCTTATTTGGGCAATGAACGTGCTTTTGGCTTTGATGTCAGCGCTAACCCTAGGGCGGCACTAGCCCTACAGCAAGCACGCGAAACAGGGAAAACCACCGCCACTAAAACCATCCGTTTGGTGCAAGACCCACAACAGCTGCCTGGCATAGTGATTTATTCCCCAGTCTTTAGCCCGAAACCAGACATCGGACTGCGTGGCTATGTCGCCAGTGTCTTGCGGGTGGATGTGGATGTGGTCGCTGTTAAGCAACAGTTTGACCCGTTATCTATTTTAGTGACGATCAGCGATGAAGGCACTGAACTTTACTACGACACTACCGACACCACCAGCATTGCCTTTGGCTTTTCGGCATTGCAAAAAACCTTGCAGTTGCCTTTCGCTAACCGTGTTTGGACAGTGCGCTATCAGGCTGCGCCGCAGTTTTACCAAAACCAAACCTCTTGGTATGTGTGGTGGCTCATTTTAGGCGGATTTTTGCTCACGGGCCTGACGGGCATAGGTTTGCTAATGCTGACAGGGCGCACGATGCACACCGAGGGCAAGGTTAAGCTGCGCACCCACGAGCTGCAAAAAGAAATCATCCGCCGCAAAAAAATCATCCGTCTGCACAATGACCACAACCGCGTGTTACAGGCCATCGCCAGCCCTGCCCCACTGACGGATATACTCACGCTCATCGTCACTATCACCGAACAAAACTACCCTAACTGTTTATGCTCCATTTTGCTGCTCAATGAAGCCGGAACCCACCTACACCTGGGTGTTGCGCCTAGCTTGCCCGACCTCTACAACCAAGCCATTGACGGCCTGCCTATAGGCGACGGCATAGGCAGTTGCGGCACGGCAGCTTTCACCAAACAACGGGTTATTATTGAAGATGTCCTGCACCACCCCTATTGCCGCGATTTTGTCGGCTTAGCAAAAGCCACAAGCTTGGCTGCCTGTTGGTCCGAACCCATCTTCTCATCCGAACAAACTGTATTGGGTACTATGGCGGTTTATCACCGCAAGCCTTATTATCCCCATGCAGAATTATTGTCAGAAATTAACGAACTCGCGCAACTCGCCAGCATTGCGATAGAGCGTAGGCGTTCCGAAGAAAAAGTGACACAACTGGCGTTTTTTGATGCGCTGACTAATCTGCCCAACCGTCGCTTGTTTATGACGAACCTGGAAAAAAACCTGTCCAGCGAAATTCGCCACAAAACCAATGGCGCACTAATTTACATGGATTTGGACCATTTTAAGGCCCTGAACGATTCCTTAGGGCATGACATAGGCGACGAACTGTTGATCCAGGTCGCCAACCGACTGCTCCAGTGCGTTAGGGATGAGGACACGGTTGCCCGCTTGGGGGGCGATGAATTTGTGATATTGCTTAGCTGTCGGGAAAGTTCACGCGATGCGATGATGGAAAATGCCCTGACCACCGCCGAGCGTGTGCAAACGGCCTTACAAGCCCCGTATCGGCTTAAGGAACATATCCATTACATCACGCCCAGCATAGGCATCACCTTAATCCCGCATCCCGATGTGACTTCGATAGAGCTGTTAAAACAGGCGGACACTGCGATGTACCATGCCAAAAATAAAGGCCGCAACGCCATCAGCTTTTACAGCCTAGCGATGCAGCAACATGCCGACCAACGTTTACGGCTAGAGCGGGAACTGCGTCTCGCTTTGGCTGAACAGCAATTTTCGCTTTATTACCAAGCCCAGTTCGACACCCAGCATCAGCTGATAGGCGCAGAAGCCTTGTTGCGTTGGTGGCATCCTGAAGCAGGGATGACCTCATCCGGCGACTTTATCTCGATTGCCGAAGAAACGGGCCTGATCTTGCTGATAGGCGATTGGGTGTTGCGGGAAGCGTGTGCGCAACTGGTGCGTTGGCCTAACTTGCCGCATTTGGCGATCAACATCAGCAACAAACAATTCCGACAACCTAATTTTTGCCAAAAAATTGCTGCCGCCTTAGCTGAACACCAACTCAGCGAGCCGCGCCTCACCCTAGAAATCACCGAAGCCTGTTTGCGTGGCGACTTGGATGAGACCATAGAAAAACTGCAAGCCTTACAAAATTTAGGCGTAGAAATCTCTATTGATGATTTTGGCTCGGGGCATTCGTCATTGGCCTATTTAAAACGTTTGCCGATTAACCAGCTTAAAATTGACCAATGTTTTGTCCATGCGATAGCCACTGATTCCAATGATGCCGTGATTGCCAAAATAATCATTGCCATGACTCGGCATTTTGGCTTATCAGTGATTGCCGAAGGGGTTGAGACTGCCGAACAGTTGGCGTTTTTGCATGACAGTGCCTGTAATGGCTACCAAGGTTATTATTTTAGCAGCCCCATCAATGCCGAAGAATTTACCCACAAGCACCCCAGCATTTCTGATTTCTCCTAGGCTTCAGCGCCGTTTGCGCCGCCACCAAATCACTAAGCCCGTCCCTAGCAAAGTGATCGGCAGCACCAACAAAAACCCAAAACCCATCATCGCCACAGTCATTTGGCTAAACTGCAAACGCTTATCGTGCGTAGGTTTTGCGGGTATATCAATATAGCGGTCGTCATGCGCCAACCAGGCGATCATGCGTAAGCCCAAGTCCAAATTGCCGACATTGCCCAAATACGCATTAGCCAAAAAATCCCCGTCACCCACCACCACTATGCGTTGTTGGCTGTGGTCAGGGCGGTTTTGGGTCAGGGCTACGGCATAAGTCTTGACTCCGGCTTGAGCTGATGTGCTTAAAGTGGCTAGAGCCGAACTTTGCAACACTTGGGCAAGCTTAAAACCGCCAGTTTCGGTAAAGTTAAAAGCCGCAGCCCCCGGAAATAAGGCCATAGTCTTTAAGCCTTGGGTAATCGGGTGAGCTGGGTAAACACTCGCCAGTACAAAACTGGCATCATCCACACCGTATAATTTGGCGTTGTCGTCCAACACGCTGCCGGGCAGTTGGGTGACACCCAAATGGTGCAGCAAACTGTGCAAAGCGGTGTTGTCAGGATCGGTCAATAACAGTAAGTGCCCGCCTTTTGCCACATAGTCTTTAATCAGGCTCATTTCCCCAGGCAACAGCGGAACACTCGGCGAGGCAATCACCAAAACGGCGGAATTGTCTGGAATAGCGGGGACTTTCGCCAAATTGAGCGATTGCGCCCTGATATTGCGGCGGGCCAATTCCTTGGCAAAATCACTGACATCAAAATTGGCAAAGGTGTCGGGTGAGCGTTCGCCATGACCTGTCAAAAAGCTGAGCCAATGTCCTTTATTGTCTGCCAATTGCAACAGCGCGTTGGTCAAAGCAGCTTCATCCATAAAGCTTAATTTTTCGGTGCGGCCTTGATAGTCAACCACAATAACCCCTTCAGGGCCGATATTAAGTTCGCGGGCTTTTTCGGGTGCCAAATCAGGATCGACAAAGCTGAGCGTCAAGTTGGGCTTTTGCTGAGTATAGCGATCGACCAAATGGGCAATTTGCGTGCGCAGCGGCTGGCCTTGCCTAATATAAGCCGTAAGCGTGACCTTATCGGGCAAGCTGTACAGCACACTTTGGGTGGCAGGTGACAAGCTGTTGGCGGCATTTTGGGTCACATCGATGGCAACAGGGTAACGCGCACTGACATAAGCCACGCCGCCCAACAGGGCCAGCATCAGCGCCGTGCACAGCTTATTTTGTAATCGCGGTGATATTTTTGGCATTAGGGCAAACGTTCCTTGGCCAAACTTTGGACACTCAGCATTAAAAACAACAGGATGAATACTAAAAAGTAGCCTATATCCGCCGTATCCAACAAACCGCTTTGCAGGTTTTGAAAATGCCGCAACAACGACAAATATTCGTACAAAGCACTGCGTTGGTCTTGTAAGGTACTGCTCCAATCCAACACCCACAGCAACAGCAATAGGCCAAAAGCCGCCATCGCCGCCACGGTAGGATGGCTAGCAACAGTCGAAAAATACAGGCCAGCGGCAGCAAACGCACTGACCAGCAAACTTAAGGCCAATACATTCGCCCACAGCTTGCCCATGTCCAAGGTGCCGCCCAACAACAGCGACAAAGGCATCAGCGTCAGCATAGCCACCATCAGCAGCAACAAATACAAGCTGCCTAAATATTTGCCGACAATAATATCAGCGGCACTGACGGGTGCGGACAGCAGCAAGGCTAAGGTTTTGTTCCTGCGTTCTTCGCAGACCAGGCGCATGGTCAGCAACGGTGTCACCAACAACAACATAATGCCCGCATTGCCGTATAAGGGCGTGACGGCAATGTCAGTCAGGCCGGGCGCACTATCGACGGTCGCCAGTTTGGGCATCAGCACAAAAAAGGTTTCAACTTGCGCCAAAAACAAATACGCCAACAAACCCTGCAACACCGCCAAAACTGTCCAAGCTAAGGGCGATAAAAATAAGGACTTAAATTCGCGTGCAGCGATGGTCAGTGCTATGGGCATCCGTCATTACCTTGGGTTAAGGCGATAAAAATATCTTCCATAGATTTTTTTATCGGGGCCAGTGACTGCAATTCCCAACCGTTGGCAATAATCACTTCGGCTATGTGCTGGGTGGGGTCGGGGTTTAGCTGATGATAGATGTTGAATTGTTGGTCGCTTACCAGATCTACC
>JABFST010000478.1 GCA_013140465.1 Methylococcaceae bacterium | reverse complement strand
TTAGATAAAAAAAGCAGCAAATTCTGATTTTCTAATTTACAGTACCCCACCACCCTAACCCTACCCGACTCACGGGATTTTTCACCATGATGTTTGCCGCCCCTGCGGATGTACGCACCGCCCCCTACGCTGACCCTTGCACCTTAAAAGCGGAACAGCTTAACCACCAATGCCATTGCGTGTTGCTGGACAAGGCTGCGTTGCACAAAGCCTTGGGGCCAGTGCAAGAGGGCGTGGACTTATACGCGATGATACTGGAAGAACGCCCGCAATTATTGGCGGAATCTGCCGTTTTTGTCACCCGCCAGTCGGTAGACCAACAGCTTGCGATTATTGTCGCGATTGAGCGGGTCGTCGCAATGCCCAGTTATCAAGCGCGGGTGTTGGCGTCAGCGGGCGACACCGCACGCTTTGTGCCTAAAGCCCACAGCGTGTTTTTTGGCTATGATTTTCACCTCAGCGCACAAGGCCCGCAGCTGATTGAAATAAACACCAATGCGGGCGGCGCACTCATTAATGCGCTGCTATTGCGCACCCAAGCCAGCTGTGGTGATGAAGACTGCCATACGCCGCTAACTGATCCCCCAGAACCTAGGTTTATGGCGATGTTTATGGCGGAATGGCGTGCCGAACGGGGCAATGCGCCGCTAAAAACCGTGGCGATTGTGGATCAAAACCCCGATACACAATTTATGTTGCCCGAATTTTTACTGTTTAAGCGACTTTTTGAGCAACACCATGTGCAAGCCATCATTTGTGACCCCGCCGATTTAGTCTTTGACGGCAACGCGCTGACAGTGGCGGGGCAAGTGGTGGATTTGGTCTATAACCGATTGACTGACTTTGATTTTAGCGATGCCGCCAGCCAAGCGTTGCGGGCGGCATATTTGGCCTCCGCCGTGGTCGTGACACCCCACCCCCACGCCCATGCGCTATACGCCAACAAAAACAACTTGGCCTTATTGACCGACGACACGGTATTGCAAGACTTAGGGGTGGATGCAAACACGAGGGCAATATTGTTGGCGGGGATTGCCCAAACGCGCGTGGTGACACCCGCCGATGCAGAAGTGTTGTGGGCTGGACGCAAACAGCTGTTTTTTAAGCCCGCCAAAGGGTATGGCAGCAAAGCCGCTTATCGTGGCGACAAGCTGACGCGGCGGGTGTTTGCCGACATTTTGGCGCATGATTATGTCGCCCAGCAATGGGTGCAACCCAGTGGTAGGCAATTGGAGATAGCCGATAAAGCCGTCGATTTTAAATTGGATGTGCGCCATTATGTTTATCAAGGCCACAGCCAATTGCTCAGCGCCCGCTTGTATCAAGGCCAGACCACTAATTTCCGCACTCCAGGCGGCGGTTTTGCGCAAGTGTTGGTGTTGCCTTGCGGCTGAGGTTTGATAGGAGCCTTAAAAAGCAAAGGCTTACCCAGTGCAAAAGAACGTCTCAACAGCGGCAGACCTGCGAGGTTTTATAAACCTCGCAGGTCTTTATCCTGCCATTAATGAGACCTTATGTGCAAAACCGGGTAAGCCTTAAGGCAAGCTTGTGTGCCTAGGGCTAAAGAGGCTTTAAGATATACCTAGCTTTTTTTCGAGGTAGTGGATATTTTGTTGCCCTGCCGCAAACGCACTGTCATTCATAATGTCTTGTTGCAGCGGGATATTGGTTTTAATGCCGTCGATGATGATTTCACTTAACGCCGTGTTCATACGCGCAATCGCACTTTTGCGGTCGTCGCCGTGGGCAATCAACTTGCCTATCATCGAATCATAATAAGGCGGCACTTTATAGCCGTTGTAAATATGGGTTTCACAACGGATGCCGGGACCGCCAGGCATGTGGAACTGGTCAATCACACCCGGACTAGGCATAAAGGTTTTTGGGTCTTCCGCGTTCAAACGGCATTCTATTGCGTGTCCGGTAATCCTGACTTGGTCTTGGGTAATCGACAAACGTTCACCTGCGGCGATGCGCAGTTGTTCCTTGACGATGTCAAAGCCCGTAATCATTTCAGTGACGGGGTGTTCAACCTGTACGCGCGTGTTCATTTCAATAAAATAAAACTCGCCTTTTTCGTACAAAAACTCAAACGTACCCGCACCTAAATAACCTATATCAACACAGGCTTTGGCGCAGCGTTCACCTATGGTTTTGCGCTGCAATTCGGTAATGCCGGGTGCTGGGGCTTCTTCGACTACTTTTTGGTGGCGGCGCTGCATAGAGCAATCACGTTCACCCAAATGAATCGCGTTACCGTGGCTGTCCGCCATCACCTGAAACTCGATATGGCGCGGATCTTCCAAGAATTTTTCCATGTACACGGTGGGGTTGCCAAACGCGCTGCCCGCTTCGGCTTTAGTCATCGCAATAGCGTTGATAAGTGCCGATTCGGTATGCACGGTGCGCATACCCCGACCACCACCGCCACCTGCGGCTTTGATGATGACCGGATAGCCAATTTCCCGCGCCATGCGCAGATTTTTTTGGTCATCGTCGGATAAGGGGTCATTATTGCCCGGCACACACGGGATGCCCGCCGCCAACATCGCGTTTTTGGCGGAGATTTTGTCGCCCATCATACGAATCGTGTCGGCATTGGGGCCGATAAACACAAAACCGCTTTGTTTGACTTTCTCAGAAAAATCGGCATTTTCAGACAAAAAGCCGTAGCCAGGATGGATGGCTTCGGCATCGGTCACTTCCGCCGCGCTGATTATCGCCGGAATGTTTAAGTAACTGTCGGCAGAGGCCGCAGGGCCTATGCACACTGATTCGTCGGCTAAGCGCACATGTTTAAGGTCACGGTCGGCTTCGGAATGGACAGCAACCACTTTTACGCCCAATTCCCGACAGGCGCGCAAAATGCGCAGGGCAATTTCGCCACGATTGGCGATCACTATTTTATCGAACATAAGTTCCCCGCAAGTTATTCAATGATGAATAAGGGTTGGCCATATTCGACCGGTTCGGCGTTTTCAACCAGAATTTGGCTGACCACACCACTTTTGTCCGCTTCTATTTGGTTCAGGATTTTCATGGCCTCGATGATGCACAAGGTGTCGCCCGCGACCACCGATTGTCCCACTTCAACAAACACTTTCGTGCCGGGCGAGGCGGAACGGTAAAACGTGCCGACCATCGGTGACTTAACCACATGGCCTGTAGTTTTTTCCTCGGCAGGCGCGGCGGCGGCAGTTATGGTAGCGGGCGCAGGTGCGCCGACAGGCGCGGCGTGATAGGTTACAGGCGCAGGTGCTGCGGAGTAACGGCTAATGCGTATACATTCTTCCCCTTCTTTAATTTCCAATTCAGCAATGTCTGATTCTTCGATAATTTCGATGAGTTTTTTTATTTTTCTAATATCCATGATTTATGGTCTCTCGGTTAATATCTGGTGAGCGGCTAATAAAGCCAGTTCATATCCTGTGGCCCCTAAGCCGCAGATAACGCCTTTGGCTATATCTGAAAAATAGGAGTGTTTTCTAAAAGGTTCACGCGCATGCACGTTAGATAAATGAACCTCTATGAAAGGGATTTGGGTTGCCAGCAACGCGTCGCGTAAGGCAACGCTGGTGTGCGTAAAGGCCGCCGGGTTGATGATGATGAACTCAACATGGGCGTGGTAAGCCTGATGGATGAGTTCAACCAGCTGGTGTTCCGCGTTGTGTTGGTGAAAATCAAGCTGGTGGTTGAGCGCGGCGGCTTGGCTTTCAAGCCGTTGGCGGATGTCTGCCAAGGTTTTGTTGCCGTAATGGCCCGGTTCGCGCACACCGAGTAGGTTTAAGTTTGGGCCATTTAAGACGGTAATTGTTGCCATGAGATGAATTGCTTACGATTAAAATGCACTCGGCTGACAATTTTACCGTGTTTGGTTGTTTTGTCCAGATATTATGCTTTTACCCAAAGATAGCGTCAGAATGTGTGATTTTTACACACTAATCTTAAATTAAGCGGTTTGCAAACCCTGCCTAAGCCGCCATCTTATTGGGTTAGCCGCAGATATTTTTGGTACAGCGTGTCGTGGTCTTCAGGGTGTGCGGGGTCTGAGCTAATGCAGTTGACAGGGCATACTTCCACGCATTGCGGCGTGCCGTGATGCCCCACGCATTCGGTGCAAAGTTCGGGGTTGATGACGTAAATGTCCTCGCCTTGAGAGATCGCGGCGTTAGGGCATTCGGGTTCGCAAACATCGCAATTGATACATTCGTCTTTAATAATAAGTGCCATACCTATTCCTAACTAAATTTTTCGATTAAGCGCCGATGCACGGCTTCGGGTACAAAACAGGAAATATCGCCCTTAAGTTGGGCAATTTCCCTAATCATTGTTGACGAGATAAATTCGTATTGTTCGGCAGGGGTTAGGAACATAGTTTCCAATTCTGGCGCTAAACGGCGATTCATGCCCGCAAGCTGGAATTCATATTCAAAATCGGACACCGCACGCAAGCCGCGCAATATGACGTTGGCCCCCTGTTGCCTGGCGCAATCGACCAGCAAGTTGTCAAAACCGATCACGGACACATTGCTAAACTCGGGGGTGACGGCTTGCACGAGTTCTACCCGTTCTGCCAACGAAAACAACGGGGTTTTGCCCCGATTGACCGCCACTGCGACTATCACCCGATGATAAAGTTTTGCCGCCCTGGCAATAATATCCAGATGCCCATTCGTGATAGGGTCAAATGTTCCCGGATAGATGGCAATAATTTGCATAATAATTAGGCTTAAAAAAATCGGCAATTTTATACTAAGGCATCGGTTTAACATACGCCTTTAGTAGGATTATGCCTAAAATCAATGGGGATAGGCTTGGCGTGGCCCTGTTGGATACGTTACAGCAGCTGTTTTATCGCAGGGTAATCATGTAACAGCTGTTGCCTAAACGCTTCCAATAAGCCTTCATCGTGCCGTTCTGAACGCGCCAACGGCACGCTGATGTCACTGATAACGCGCATGGGTGCAGCCGACAAAAACACCAGCCTATCCGCCAACGCAATCGCTTCCCGCAAGTCATGGGTGACAAACAACACGGTATGCGGACGTTGCTGCCACAGCGTCAGCAATAACTCGCGCACTTGCCGTGCGGTTTTGCCGTCCAGTGACACGAACGGCTCATCCATCAGCAATAACTCAGGATCGATGGCAAAAGCGCGGATAATGGCGACCCGTCGGCTCATGCCCAGCGATAAGCGTTCGGGGTAAGCATGTTGCGAATCGGTCAGTTGCATCACCTCCAACAACGTGTCGATGATGGCTGGCGTAGCGGCGCTAGACAGGGCCAGCTCTATGTTTTCGCGTACTGTGCGCCACGGCAACAGGCGCGGATTTTGGAAAACACAACCAATTTTGGGTTGTGCTTGGGCATTGCCGACTTGGATCTGCCCAGCAAAAGCCGTATCCAATCCGGCGACTATATTTAATAAGGTGGTTTTGCCGCAGCCGGAAGGCCCGACTAGGCAAATAAACTCGCCAGTTGCTAGGCGCAAGTCAAAATCAGCAATAACGGTATGCGCGTGCGCCTGTCCCACAGCCGGATAGGTTTTATGGTTGATGCGGATATGAATGTCGCTCATCGCCGCCACCGTTGCGCCTTATGGTCTAAGGGCCTTAACACCCACCACTCTAAAAGTTGGATAACCGTCACAAACGCAATCGTGTAGGCCAAAATGCTGGCGACATCAAATAGCTGAAAAAACAAATGCAGCTGATAGCCCATGCCATTGCTGCGCCCTAACAGCTCAACGACTAAAATGATTTTCCAGATTAACGCCAAGCCCGACCGCGTTGCCGCCATCAGATAAGGGTGTAGCTGCGGCCAAATCACATGCACTAAGGTTTTGCGCCGCCCAAACCGAAAGCTACGCGCCATGTCCAGCAGGTCTTGGTCCAACATGCGCGTGCCTTCGCGGATAGTGACAACCACATTAGGCAATTTGTTGATGACCACCGCCAAGATTGCCGCCGATTCGACCAAACCAAACCAGACGTAACACAAAATAATCGTGACTAACGCGGGTACGTTTAAAAATATCACCAGCCAGTTGTCAAAAAACGCATCCAGTTGTTTGTTGCGGCCTAACACTATGCCTATCGCGCAGCCCAAGCACATGGCAACCGTAAAGCTGACCAGCAAGCGCAGCAAAGTAACGCCCAAATGCAAGGGCAGTTGCCCCGAGACACAGGCCAACCAAAATACTTTAGCCACTACACTGGGCGTAGGCAGGGTGTTGCTGTCCACAGACACCGCCAAGCCCTGCCACAGACCCAAAAAGGCCAGTGCCGACAAAGCGGGCAAAAAATGCTTAGGAATCGTCAACTTAGTCTATCGTCCAAAAAGTACCCGCAGACACGGTTGCGGACTCGCCTGTCAAACGGTTGCCGCTGATGCCGCGCAACAAGCCGTAAATCTTGGCTGCCGCCAGCTGTTCCGCCTCGCCCCAATGCTCTATGCCGCCCGCACAATAGCCAGCGCGGAGCTGGGTTTGGGTGGCGGCATCATCGGTATGTAACAAAGGAATAACTTTCTGCCAAGCGGCATCAGAGCTGCATAAACGCTGTTTGGCGGCTTTGCTGGCCTTAAAAAAGCTATTGACGGCGGTTTTATGGGCTGTCCCCCAGCTGTGCTTAAACACAAAACCAATATTGGGCATCGTTTCGGCTATGCCCAAACCTTTTAAGATGCCTTTGCCATCAATGATTTGCCGATAGCCCACACTGGTTAGGCGTGCGGCAAAATGCCAATATACCAAGGCGGCATCGATGCGCTGTTGTTTGAGCTGTTCGTTGATTAACGGCGGTGCGCCATAGGTTTTGGTAACACTGGCGTTAAGGTCTAGTTGCTGTTGTTGCGCTAAGGCTTGCAGCAACAACCAGTTTTTGTCCAACTCACCACCCGCAATGCCCAAGCGTTTGCCGCTTAAGTCCGCCAGTTTTTGGATGGGGCTGTCGGCAGCCACGACTAAAGCCCCTGCTGAGCTGGAATACGGGTAAAAAGTGAAATCACTGCCTGTCGCGCGTAAGCTGGACACCCAAATCCAATCCGAAACGATCATATCCACCGAACCCGATTGCAAGGCAATTTTTCCTGCTTCGGCAGTTGCCAACGGCGTGACTTGCACAGCAAACTCCGGGTCGTCCGCTAAGGCCGACAATTCCCATTCCAGTGTGCCAGAAGCTTGGATGCCGATACGCAATAGGGTTTTATCCGCCGCATAAGCAGGGACTGCCGCACATAAGCACGCGCAGATAAGAAAAATGAGAGGCTTCATCATGAGCACCTAAAGCGGTAGGGTTAAAGCCCTCTATTTTAACCGTATGCCAACGGCTATGCGAGATTGATTGAGGCCGTCACTGACGGCAAAACAAAAAAAGGCCCGCTTGCCATCAGCGGCAAGCGAGCCTATTGAGGTTACTATGGCCTTTAAGTGAACTATTGCTACCCTAGCGTGGCGACAACAATACCGCTACAAACCCAATAATTTTTAGGAGACTATCCCCTTAGTTATCTTGGTTTTTGTGGCGGCGATGACCGTTGCCATTGCCGTTGTTGCCGTTGTTGTTGTTGTTGTTGTTGTCATCATTGTGGTGGTTATTTTCTTGATGCGATTGTTCCGGCTCACTGTGTTTGGGTTCATGTGCAGGTTCATGTGCAGGTTCATGTACGGGTTCTGGTTTAGGCTCAGGTTTTGGTTCTGGCCTAGGCTCTGGCCTGGACTCAGGTGCGGGCGTACTGGGTTGGGAAGGCGCACTGTAG
>JABFST010000245.1 GCA_013140465.1 Methylococcaceae bacterium | reverse complement strand
ATAGCGAAGGGTCGCCGGCATGGATGTATTTGAGATTGCCATCCCTAGCACTGGATACCCACTACCCGGCGGGTATGACGGGTTACTTGAAGACTTGTGTATAAGGATGAGCGCTCTGCGTGGTAATTCATCCGGCAACGCTCCAGCGTTGCTAAGATATGAGTAGGCTAAAACTAAGAAGACGCTGGAGCGTCTGGGGCTGCATTCCCACGCGGAGCGTTGGAACGATAAATTTGTCACCTCACCCACAACAACCGCAATTTCGCCGATATTTATCCATCTTCCCTATGCCTGGGTTAAACGTATTGGTCGGGTCTAGCTGTTGGTAGAATGCTTGCAAACCACTGTCCGCCGTGTACAAATGCCCGACATTATGCTCGGCGGGGTATTTCGCACTACGCGCATCCAGCAAGTCCAGCATGGCGGTTTTTACCGCCTCAAGGTTCGCGCCTTGTTTGAGGATGTAATCTTGATGGAAAACGTGGCAGATGAAATGCCCGTAGTACAGCGGGTGTTCAATCTGGCTGCGGATGGCTGCGGGCAATTGTTCCACCCAGTTGTCATCATTGCGGCGTAGGGCTATGTCTAAGGCGAGGATGTCGCCTACGCGGTCACTGTGTACGGTTTGGTAGCGGATGGCGGCCCCAGCTGCGGCAAAGCGATGTAAAAAGGCTTTGCGGGCTTCCTCGGGAGTGCATTCAAAATAGCTGCCATCATTACTCGCATCGGCAAAAAACGCCGCTAACCATGCCCGCGCTTCGTTAATCCCGCCATCGCTCATTTTCAACATCAGGTGATGTTCGTAGCGATCGCGGAATGCCAACAAGCGCGGCGGCAGATGTTGGGGAAACAATCGGCTTGCCGCTTGCATAAGCCGATCACTTAAGTTGTTCGGCAGCAAGGGTAGTTTATTCAGGCTTGCATCCAGCCGCCCTTTGAGCGCAAACAGTTTGGGTAGTCTCTCTGTACCTAAATGTTGGATGGTGAGGAAAATATCTTTGCCGTACTTTTCGGCTATGTTGAACGTATCACGGTGCAGGTATTCGCCGACTTCCGGGACATTCTGAAACTGGCTGAGGAGTTGGCGGCGTAAGCGGGTCAGCACCTGCGGGTCGTTGGTGCCGAGGTAGAAAGTTTGTTCTTGTTGCGCAACCGGAAAAGTATCCAGCCGCACCGCGAACACTGCCAGTTTGCCCGCGCAACCGCTGGCTTCGTACAAACGACGGACATCGGCGTTAAAGCGTGCCGGGCTGTCGGCATCAACATCACGCAAGCGGGCCAGATAGTCGCGGTCTGATGCTTGTTTACCGCCGTCATCGACGCCGTCTTTGCTGAAATCGCCAGCTTCCAGTCGTGTCAGCATATCTTCTGGCGTAGTGCCTAGGTCTATCCCCAAATGGTTGACCAGTTCCAATTCGCCCGCTGCATTCACCCGCGCAAACAATGCCATTTCGGTGTAGGCCGGGCCACGCTTGACTAATGCCCCGCCGGAATTGTTCGCCACCCCGCCGACTATCGATGCGCCTAGGCAGGTTGAGCCAATTACTGAGTGCGGTGCCCGTTGCAAGGGCTAAAGCAACTGCTCCAGTTGGTTTAGGGTCGCGCCCGGAAAACTCAACACTTGGTTGCCGCCATTGAGCAATACCAGGCCATTCATCGCCAAGGTATTGATGACTACGACTTCCCGGTCGTAATTGTCGCCGCTGGGGGTTGAGCCTTCGGTCAAGCCAGTTTTAGCGGCTTGCATGATAATGATGGCGTTGGCTTCTACGCAGACTTGCAACACCCGCCATAGTTTCAGCAATGTATCGGGGAACACCACCGCCAATGCTTTGCCACTGCCAGAACGGAATCCTGTGCGGTAATGGGCGGTGCGGCGCGGATGGGTGGCAATGCCCGCAGCACCTACAAGCTGGGTTAATTGCTGTATGAGGGGCATGGTGATTAACTCCGATAGGTGGGGAATTTTGTTTGTTCTTGTTTCTAAGCTTTGCGTGGGAACTATACAAGCTCTTATTGCCTTGTGCGGTTCAGAATCTAGGTGACATGCGCACCGCTGCCTTCTATGATTGTAGCCCAATGCAACCAACCCCCTGTAAAAATATAAGCTTATGATTAATTGGAACACTATTGACACGGTGTTGCTGGATATGGACGGCACTTTGTTGGATTTGAATTTTGATAACCATTTTTGGAAAGAGTTTGTGCCGCTTAAGTTTGCCGAATTGAATGGCGTTAGCGTTATGGCGGCAAAACAGCAGTTAGAGCCGCTGTTTAAAAGCATGGAAGGGCAATTGGAATGGTATTGTTTGGATTATTGGAGTGCAGCCTTAAAGCTTGATATTGCGGGCTTAAAGGCGGAAATTTCGGGGCTGATTGCGGTATTGCCGCATGTTGCCGAGTTTTTGACGGCATTGGCATCAGCGCGCCAACGGGTGTTTTTGGTGACTAATGCCCACCGTGACAGCTTATCGTTAAAAATGGAAAAAACCTGTTTGCAGGTGTTTTTCGACGGCATCGTCAGTTCGCACGATTTGGGATTGCCTAAAGAAAATCCGGCATTTTGGGGCGCATTAGAACAACAGCTGGGGTTTGATAAACAGCGCACGCTGTTGGTTGATGATAGCTTGTCGGTGTTGGCCTCAGCACGGCAGTTTGGTGTTGCCCATTTAGTGGCTGTGGCTAAGCCGGATACTCGGCAAGCTAAACGACAAGTGGAGGGTTTTTCGGCAATAGAAGATTTTCGCCAGCTTATGGGCGGACTTTAGGCGGGTAATTTTTGTTGGTTTTGGGGCGTTTGCCCAATAGCTCGCTTTTGGGTTTGGGCGGTCTACGCGCAGGGGTGATGACTTCAGCCAGCAATTCGGCATTAATCGCACTGACAGGAATTTTTTGGCCTATATAGGTTTCAATATCGGGCATGGAATAGGCGTAATGCTCGCAAATAAAGCTAATCGCTACGCCACTGGCACCAAAACGCGCGGTGCGGCCTATGCGGTGGACGTAATCTTCCACATCTTGGGGCAGGTCGTAATTGAACACATGCGACACATCAGGGATGTGCAAACCTCGGGCCGCGACATCGGTGGCAATCAGCAAGGTAATTTTGTTTTCTTGGAAATCGTTCAACAGGCGTTGGCGTTTTTCTTGCGGCACATCGCCACTGAGGGCGGCGGTTTTATAGCCGTTGGCGTTAAGCGTGTCGTCCAACTGTTCGGCGCAACGTTTGGTGTTGACAAAAATAATGCTGCGTTGCGGTTGGTGGTGCTTGAGCAAACCTACCAGCAGCGGGATTTTTTGCTCGTTGGCGGGGCAATAAGCGCTTTGTTGGATGGCTTTGGAGGTGACTTCTTCGCTTTCGATGCGGATCAGCACGGGGTTGTTCATGTGTTCGTAGGCCAGCTCGGTGACTTTATACGACAAGGTGGCGGAAAACAGCATGTTCAGGCGCAAATCGGGCGCGGGCATACGGCGCAGCAAATAGCGGATGTCTTTGATAAAACCGAGGTCGAACATGCG
This sequence comes from Methylococcaceae bacterium, assembly GCA_013140465.1. Lineage (GTDB taxonomy): Bacteria > Pseudomonadota > Gammaproteobacteria > Methylococcales > Methylomonadaceae > Methylobacter_C. The sequence continues at coordinate 4,240 of JABFST010000245.1, read as the reverse complement.
GTCAGCTTCGTCCATGACCGTGACTTGGATGTTGTCTAGGGTGAAGGCGTTTTGCCGATAAAAATCGATGACACGGCCTGGCGTGCCGATAATGATGTCAACAGTGGACTTAAGGCTGTCCAGTTGTTTTTGGTAGTCTGTGCCGCCATAAATCAGCGCAAATTTAAGTTTGAGGTGCTTGCCTAGCAGAAGCGCATCTTTGTGGATTTGGATGGCGAGTTCGCGGGTAGGGGCTAAGATTAGCGCACGCGGGTTTTTGATTTTTTCGCTTTCATCATTGATGAGGTGCTGGAAGGTCGCCAACAAAAACGTGGCGGTTTTGCCCGTGCCTGTTTGCGCTTGTCCGGCGATGTCTTTGCCGCGCAGGGACAAGGGTAGGGCTTTGTCTTGTATCGGTGTGCAATGGTTAAAACCTGCATCGGTCAGGCCATGCAGGATGGAATCAGACAATTCAAGATTGCTGAAGCGGGTTTGGGTAAGATGCGTCGTAGTCATAGTGGTATAGCATAACGCAAAAATTGATTTGCTTGAAATTGATTGACTACTTCTGCCATCCCTCCTATAGTTTTAGTTTTAATTTTTGGAGAAATGCCGTGAGCGACTTAGTCCTTCATGTAACTGATAGTGAGTTTGATGAAACCGTCCTTAAGGCCAGCGGCCCTGTTTTGGTCGATTATTGGGCAGAATGGTGCGGGCCTTGTAAAATGATCGCGCCTTTGTTAGACCAGGTTGCACTAGAATATAAGGGTAAATTGACGGTTGTTAAATTAAACATTGATGAAAACCAAAGAACCCCAGCCCATTATGGCGTGCGTGGTATCCCAACATTAATGCTGTTTAAGGATGGCGAAATTGAAGGGACTAAAGTTGGCGCTATGGCAAAAGGCGACCTGATTAAATTTATTGAAAACAACATCTAAACCGAATTCTTTGTCCAGACCCGCCGCTTAAGCTGGACGGGTTTGGATACTTACGCTATACTTGTGGCGTGCGATAGTCTCCTCCTTAGCACCCGTTCATACCATCCGATAAATTCACCCCTGAATTATAATCCTACCCCTGTTCGTTAGGCTCTTCTGCCCTGACTGCTATTCTTCGAGTTGCCTTTTTTATGAATCTAACCGAGTTAAAACTAAAACAAATCAGTGAAGTTATTGAAATCGCCGAGTCTTTAGGGCTTGAAAATGTAGCACGATCGCGTAAACAGGATTTGATTTTTGCCATCTTAAAAAAACAGGCAAAGGCAGGGGATGATATTTCGGGGGACGGTGTCCTTGAGATTTTACAAGACGGTTTTGGATTTTTACGCACCCCAGGCTGTTCCTATCTGGCAGGCCCTGACGACATCTACGTTTCCCCCAGTCAAATCAGACGTTTCTCGCTTAAAACAGGCGACACCATCAGCGGTAAGATTAGGCCACCTAAAGATAACGAACGTTATTTTGCGATGCTTAAAGTGGATCAAATCAACTTTGAACCACCCGAAAACACCAAGAACAAAATCACTTTCTCCAACCTAACGCCTTTATTTGCCAAACAACGCTTTATTTTAGAACAAGGCAACGGCACTAGCGAAGATCTCACAGGCCGCATCATCGATTTGATCGCTCCTATCGGCAAAGGCCAACGCGGCCTGATAGTATCGCCACCGAAAGCGGGCAAGACCATGATTTTGCAAAGCTTGGCCCAAGCAATCGCCGAAAAAAATCCCGAATGTTATCTGATCGTGTTATTGATTGACGAACGCCCCGAAGAAGTCACGGAAATGGAACGTTGCGTGCGCGGCGAAGTGATTTCCAGCACCTTTGACGAACCTGCCACGCGCCATGTCCAAGTCGCGGAAATGGTGATCGAAAAAGCCCGCCGTTTGGTTGAGCATAAACACGATGTGGTCATTTTGTTAGACTCCATCACGCGTTTGGCGCGTGCGTACAATACCGTGGTGCCGTCATCCGGCAAGATTCTGACGGGTGGTGTTGATGCCAATGCCTTAGAAAAACCCAAACGCTTTTTTGGCGCAGCGCGCAACATCGAAGAAGGCGGCAGTTTGACGATTATCGCTACGGCGCTCGTGGATACCGGTTCGCGTATGGATGAGGTGATCTACGAAGAATTTAAGGGCACGGGCAATATGGAGCTGCATTTAGACCGCAAAATTGCCGAAAAACGCATTTACCCCGCCATCAATATCAACCGTTCCGGCACCCGCCGCGAAGAATATCTGGTCGATCCCGACACCCTGCAAAAAACTTGGATTTTGCGTAAGATTCTGCAACCAATGGATGAAACCGCCGCGTCTGAATTTTTAATTGGTAAGCTAAAAGATTTCAAAACCAATGCCGAGTTTTTCGACTCGATGAAGCGTTAAGCAAAACGTGTGGCATCGATGGCACTGTTTTCCATCGGTATCATGCTCCCCGTTTATTATTCCCTATCCCTTAATACTACCGACACCTACAAGCACTCCCGACGCTTGGCGGCATGGCTGCGCGTGGATCATGTCGGCAAATCCACTTGAGCAAAAACCATTATGACTGATCTTGGCTTATTGATTAATGCACTGATACTCGGCATCGTCGAGGGTTTAACCGAATTTTTGCCAGTCTCGTCCACGGGACATTTAATCTTGGCGGGACAATTGCTGGGCTTTAACGATGACAAAGGCAAAGTGTTTGAAATTGCGATCCAGTTTGCCGCCATTTTGGCGGTGGTGTGGGAATACCGTGTGCGTTTGGCGCATACTTTGTTGAGTATCCGCTCCGAAGCGGTGTCGCAACGTTTGGCGATTAATTTGATTATTGCGTTTTTGCCTTCTGCAATACTGGGCTTTTTGTTTTTAAAGCAAATAAAGGCGTATTTGTTTAACCCGATAGTTGTGGCATCGGCGTTTATTATCGGTGGCTTGTTGATTTTATGGGCAGAACGCCGCCAACATGTCGTCCATGCTGAAACTGTGGACGAGCTGACTTGGGGCGATGCCTTAAAAGTGGGGTTTGCGCAAGCCTTGGCTATGATTCCTGGTACATCGCGCTCTGGCGCAACGATTATCGGCGGCTTGTTTTTTGGCTTGTCGCGCCGCGCTGCGACCGAGTTCTCTTTTTTTCTTGCGATCCCGACGATGTTTGCCGCGACGCTGTACGATGTCTATAAAAACCGTGGCTTATTCAGTGTAGACGACTTGGCTTTGTTTGCTGTGGGTGGCGCAGTGTCGTTTATCAGCGCGTTTATCGCCGTGCGCGGACTGTTGCGGTTTATTAGCCGCCATGATTTTACCGTGTTTGCTTGGTATCGTATTGCCTTTGGCATTATCGTGTTGCTGACGGCGCAAATGGGCTGGGTGGATTGGGGCCAGCATTAGCCGACTTACCCTCTCCCTGAGGGAGAGGGAGTATACAGCCTTCGGACTCTATAACACAGCAAAGGCACGCATAAGCCGTGCCTTTGCTTATCCCGTGCGCTTAAACCAGCGCGTCAAAACTCGCCACTTGCCGATGTTCGGCATGCGGCTCAGGCTGGGCATCACGCACCAGCCAAACAGTCTGTAATCCTGCCGTTTTCGCGGCATCCAACTCTTCTTTAATATCCGACAAAAACAGCACTTGCTGTGCAGGTATCGCCAGTTCTGCGCTGATGTGCAGATAAGATGCCGGATCCCGTTTACCGCCAATATGAGTATCAAAATAGCCTGAAAACAATGGCGTTAAATCACCAAACGGCGTATGCGCAAATAACAGCTGTTGCGCTTGCACCGAACCCGAAGAATACACATAAAGTGCCAGTCCCTGCGCGTGCCATGCCTTCAGCTTGGTGGCGGCATCGGCGTAGATATGGCCTTGAAATGCACCTTGTTGATAACCCGCTTCCCAAATCAAGCCTTGCAACGATTTTAACGGCGTGATTTTTTGGTCGGCATCGCTCCAAGCCAGCAGTTGGGCGATGGCTTGTTCGGTATCCAAGTTTGCGCCGACCACCGCGCTGGTGTCCGCCAATATACTTTTTACGGCGGGCAGATGTTGTTGGTTGCGGACGAAGCCTTCCAGATTGGCGCGCGCATAAGGGAACAGCACGTCTTTTACAAACGCCAAGGACGAAGTTGTGCCTTCGATATCGGTAACGATGGCCTTAATCATGCTAAATCAGCCACAAATTGGTCCAAAGTGGGAAACTGTAAGGCAATGTCGCTGCCGGTAAAGTTAGCCAGCCAGCCGTCAGGTGTCGTGAACAAGCGGATACAAGTAAA
>JABFST010000194.1 GCA_013140465.1 Methylococcaceae bacterium | reverse complement strand
CCCCTTGGTGTGGTTGATGCGTCAAGCAGAGCTTGAAGGTAGGCATTCCCAAGCAGAGCTTGGGAACGAGACACATTTTGCGCAGCCCACAGTCACCTGGAGTGCAATGGCTTTAGACATTGCCGTGCCGCCGCGTAAAACGTTTACAGCCGTTTATCTGGGTCCCAAGCTCTGCTTGGGAATGCCTATGACCAAGCTCCCCTTGGTGTGGTTGATACGTCAAGCAGAGCTTGAAGGTAGGCATTCCCAAGCAGAGCTTGGGAACGAGACACATTTTGCGCAGCCCACAGCCACCTGGAGTGCAATGGCTTTAGACATTGCCGTGCCGCCGCGTAAAACGTTTAAAGCCGTTTATCTCGGCGTCAAGTTCTGCTTGGGAATGCCTATGACCAAGCTCCCCTTGGTGTGGTTGATACGTCAAGCAGAGCTTGAAGGTAGGCATTCCCAAGCAGAGCTCTCATCGTTATACACAAGTCATTAGCCCGTCATTCCGGCATGGATGCCGGAATCCAGTGCCACGGACGGTTGCTAGGGTAAGTTGTAAGTGCTTGATTTAGCATTGCCGTCATAGTGAACATTCACATCCATGTGACTGGATACTGGCATCCATGCCAGTATGACGGTGCTTTTATAACTTGCTCACACTTGTGTAGATACCTATGCCCGGAATGACTGGTTTTGAGACACTTGTATATAACGAAGAGAGCAGAGCTTGGGAACGAGACATACTGGCATCCATGCCAGTATGATGGGCGTTTTAAACGCATTAACGGTCATAATGAGAATTGCTGATCGTTTCGTGAGTGTTCAAGTGGGGCTAAAGGCTTTATGATAAGGCTTGATTCCCTCGCCCTATAGTGTCGAGGGCTTGGCTTGTTAACCCACACCTGTCTTTGCAACTTGGCAAAAAATTCCCGCCCCCTGCTGCGCAAACCCATCGCGATTATCCCGATACGCGCTATTTTAAAAAAAATACTGCTTTATTTTGTCGCCTCGTCATTGGTTTTGGTGCTGTTGTTTAGCATTTTACCGCTGCCGACGACGATGTTTATGCTGTATAGGCATTATGAAGATTTGTTTCAACATCATACGGTCAAGGCAATCGATTACGATTGGGTGGGTAGCAGCGACATTTCAAGCAACGCCCAAATGGCGGTGATTGCTTCCGAAGACCAGCAGTTTTTTGAGCATTTTGGGTTTGATTTTGCCTCGATACGTTCGGCAGCTTCAGCCTATATTAATGGTGGGCGACGCTTGCGCGGAGCCAGCACCATTTCCCAACAAGTTGCCAAAAACATTTTTTTAACGCCGTCGAAAAGCTTTATCCGCAAAGGTTTGGAGGTGTGGTTTACCGTGTTGATTGAATTGGTGTGGACTAAAGAACGGATTTTGGTGGTGTACTTAAACATTGCCGAATTTGGCGACCATTTGTTTGGCATAGAAGCCGCCAGCCAACGCTATTTTGGCATTTCCGCCAAACACCTCAGCCGCGCCCAAGCCGCCTTGTTAGCCGCGACCTTGCCCAACCCAATCCGCTTAAAGGCGGCGCGGCCTTCGGGTTATGTTTGGCGTAGGCAGCAATGGATATTGCGGCAAATGCGCAATCTGGGTAACGTGCAGGATTTAGCCTCTTAACGGCAATGATTCGCCCCTACCCGCCGCAGTTAATCCTGTTAAAATAATTCATCTTTCACAAAAAACCCCAAAGTCATTCATGGAAAAAACTTACGCCCCACACGCAATTGAACAACGCTGGTACCACACTTGGGAAGAGCAAGGCTATTTTGCCGCCAAACCTGAAGGCGAATCGTATTGCATCATGATTCCCCCGCCTAACGTTACAGGCAGCTTGCACATGGGCCATGCGTTTCAAGACACCATTATGGATGCCCTCACCCGCTATCACCGGATGCAAGGCAAAAGCGCGTTATGGCAAGCAGGGACTGACCACGCGGGCATCGCCACGCAAATGGTGGTGGAGCGGTTGTGCAATGCCGAAGGCAAAACCCGCCACGATTATGGTCGGGAGAAGTTTTTGGAAAAAGTCTGGCAATGGAAAGCCGAATCCGGCGGCACAATCACACGGCAATTGCGGCGCATGGGTTCGTCACTGGACTGGGAGCGGGAACGTTTTACCATGGACGAAGGTATGTCCGACGCGGTGCAGGAAGTGTTTATCCGCTTATATGAAGAAGGCTTGATTTATCGCGGCAAACGCTTGGTCAACTGGGATCCGGTGTTGCACACGGCGGTCTCTGATTTAGAAGTGTTGTCGGAAGAAGAAAACGGCTCGATGTGGCATATCCGCTATCCATTGTCGAACGGACAAGGCTATATGATCGTCGCCACCACCCGCCCGGAAACCTTGCTGGGTGATGCCGCCGTGGCGATCCACCCCGATGACGACCGCTATAAACATTTGTTGGGCGAATTTTTGGAATTGCCGCTCACGGGCCGCCGCATCCCGATTATTGCCGATGAGTATGTAGACCCCGAATTCGGCACGGGTTGCGTAAAAATCACCCCTGCCCATGACTTTAACGACTATGAAGTATGGACGCGCCATCGCCACACCTCGGTTATCCAAGACTTACCACACGGCGGGTTGATTAATATTTTCACGGTTGATGCTGCAATTGCCGACCATGCGTTAATCCCCAGCGCCTACGCAGGTCTAGACCGCTTTGCCGCGCGTAAGCAACTGGTCGCCGATTTGGAAGCCCAAGGCTTGCTGGAAAAAGTCGCCGACCATAAATTGATGGTGCCACGCGGCGACCGCACCCACAGCGTGATTGAGCCGTTATTGACCGACCAATGGTATGTCAAAGTCGCGCCCTTGGCTGAACCTGCGATTGCCGCAGTTGAAAATGGCGACATTAAGTTCGTGCCTGACAATTGGAAAAACACTTATTTCGACTGGATGCGCAATATCCAAGACTGGTGCATCTCGCGGCAAATCTGGTGGGGACACCGGATTCCGGCGTGGTATGACGAACTGGGCAACATTTATGTTGCCCATTCCGAGCAGGAAGTGCGCACACAACACAACTTGCCCGACGATTACCCGCTTAAGCAAGATGAAGATGTGTTGGACACTTGGTTTTCGTCGGCGTTATGGCCGTTTTCGACCTTGGGCTGGCCTGAACAAACCCCGGAATTGGCGCAACATTACCCCACCAGCGTATTGGTGACGGGCTTTGACATCATTTTCTTTTGGGTCGCACGGATGATTATGATGGGTCTAAAATTTCAAGGCCAAGTGCCGTTTAAGGAAGTCTACATCCACGGTTTGGTGCGCGATGCCGAAGGCCAAAAAATGTCCAAGTCTAAGGGCAATGTCCTCGATCCTATCGACATTATCGACGGCATCGATTTGGAAGCCTTGGTTGCCAAACGCACAGCGGGCATGATGCAGCCGCATTTGGCGCAAAAAATCGAGCAAGCCACGCGCAAACAATTCCCCGACGGCATCCAATCTTACGGCACTGATGCTTTGCGTTTTACCTTTGCGTCGTTGGCCTCAACCGGGCGCGACATCCGCTTTGATTTGCTGCGCACCGAAGGCTACCGGAATTTCTGCAACAAATTGTGGAATGCCGCACGCTATGTGCTGATGAACACCGAAGACCACGATAACGGCCTAACGGGCGAATGCACGTTCAGCCAAGTGGATCACTGGATTTTGGCGCGTTTGCACCAAGTCACTGACAGCACCCGCCACGCCATCGACCATTACCGCTTTGACCTAGCGGCACAAGCCTTATACGATTTTACTTGGAACGAGTATTGCGATTGGTATTTGGAACTGGCTAAAGTGTCGTTGCAATCCGACGATGCCGCCCTGCAACGCGGCACGCGTAAAACTTTATTGCAGGTGCTGGAAACCCTGTTGCGCCTGATGCACCCGATTATGCCGTTTATTACCGAAGAAATCTGGCAACGGGTCGCGCCGTTGGCGGGCATCGATGCCGCGACCATTATGTTGCAGCCTTATCCTAGCAGTGCCGACATCGCCTATAATGACAGTGCGCTGACGGAAATTGATTGGGTGCGCGACTTTATTTTGGGTGTGCGCCGTATCCGTGGCGAAATGAACATCGCCCCCGGCAAGCCGTTACCCGTGTTATTACAAAATGGTTCGGCTGACGACCAGCAGTATTTAGCCAACAATACTGTCTATTTACAAAAACTAGGCCGCTTGGCATCAATAACGTGGTTAAATAGCGGTGACAGTACGCCCGAATCAGCGATTGCCTTGGTAGGCGGCCTCAACATCTTAATCCCAATGGCGGGCTTAATCGACAAAGATGCCGAATTGGCACGCTTGGCAAAAGAGATTCAAAAAATCCTCAACGACTTGCCGCGCATTGAAGGCAAATTGGGCAATCCGGCTTTTGTGGACAAAGCCCCTGCCGAAGTGATACAAAAAGAACAAGCCAAACTGGCGGAGTTGCGCACCACCTTAAGCAATTTGGAGCAGCAACAAGCTAAAATACAAGCACTTTAAGGCCATGCCCGCATCGTCAAGCCTAAGCTGTGGCGATGCGGGACGCCTAATATAGAGAACGCAGGAAGTAAAGCGACATTAAATCCCCCTCACCCTACCCTCTCCCAGAGGGAGAGGGAGTTTAATGTAGATTTATCAGCTTCGGACTCTATAACAATAAATGACCGTCATCGATTGAATAGTAACCCTTAACGATAAATCCTACATCATGGCTACCGCACCCACCGACAATCAACTAAGTGGCTTTGCCAAATACTTGGTACAGGAAGGTTTGCTGACAGAAAATGAAGCCATTACTCACAGCCAAGAAGCCTATAGAAACAAAACTTCCCTGATTAGCCATTTGGTCTCCGGCAAGCTAGTTGACAGTGCGCAGGTTGCCAGCAAAGCCTCAGCCGAATATGGCGTACCCATATTTGACCTCGATTCGATAGATTTGCGCAGTTTGCCAATTACTTACATCGACGAAAAGCTCATCCGCAAACATCGGGCTTTGCCCTTGTTTAAGCGCGGCAAAACGCTGTTTATCGCCTTGTCCGACCCAACCAACCTGATGGCGTTGGATGAAATCAAGTTTCAGAGCCGCTTGCATCCTGAAACCATTTTGGTGGACGAAAGCAAACTGGGCAAAGCCATCGATACCGCTTTGGAAGCCGCCGACACCACGATGTCGTCATTGCTGGATGAGGACTTAGAAAACCTCGACATTACGGGGGGCGAAGAAGATCCGGCTAAAAACGAAGTGGCTTCGGATCTGGACGATGCGCCTATCGTGCGCTTTGTGAACAAAATTTTATTAGATGCGATAAAAAAAGGGGCTTCCGACATCCACATGGAACCCTACGAAAAAAACTTCCGCATCCGGTTTCGCGCCGACGGCATGTTACATCAGGTTGCTGCGCCCCCTGCCAACATTTCCACGCGTATTATCTCGCGCGTTAAGGTCATGGCCAAAATGGACATTGCCGAACGCCGCGTCCCGCAAGACGGGCGTATTAAAATGACTATCTCCAAACACAGGGCCATTGATTTTCGAGTAAACACCTGCCCTACCCTGTTTGGCGAAAAAGTCGTGCTGCGTATCCTTGACCCCACCGCCGCGCAAATCGGTATTGAAAAGCTGGGCTTTGAACCCGACCAACAACAACTGTTCCTCAGTGCCATCAATAAGCCTTACGGCTTGGTGTTGGTCACGGGCCCTACTGGCAGCGGCAAGACGGTATCGCTGTATACAGGCCTTAACTTGCTTAACAGCATAGACCGCAACATTTCCACCGCCGAAGATCCGGTGGAAATTACCGTCGAAGGCATCAACCAAGTCAATATGAACCCCAAGGCCGGATTAACCTTTGCTGGGGCTTTGCGCGCATTTTTGCGGCAAGATCCTGATGTGATTATGGTGGGCGAAATCCGTGACTTAGAAACCGCCGACATTGCCGTTAAAGCAGCACAAACCGGCCACTTGGTATTGTCTACCCTGCACACCAACGATGCCCCACAAACCTTAAACCGCCTGATGCAAATGGGGGTTGCCCCGTTTAACATCGTCTCGGCAGTCAATCTAATCATGGCCCAACGTTTAGCACGGCGGCTATGCGAATACTGCAAAATACCCGCGAACTTTCCTGACAACATTTTGCTGACCGCAGGTTTTAAAGCCGAAGAACTGAGCGCACTGAAAATTTTTAAGCCCGTAGGCTGTGAACATTGCACCTTGGGTTATAAAGGCCGGGTAGGCATTTATCAAGTCATGACCCTCAGTGAAGACATGCGCAGACTGATTTTGGAAGGCGGCAACGCCTTACAGCTCGCCGAATTGGCAAAAGCCGAAGGCATCAACGATTTACGCGCATCGGGCTTGAATAAAGTACGCATGGGCATCACCAGCCTCGAAGAAATTGACCGGGTTACTAAGGAATAAGCATGGCAGAAAAAAATGAACAACTTGAGTTTCTTTGGGAAGGCACTGACAAAAACCGGAAAAAAGCCAATGGCTCGATACTTGCCAAAAACGAAACAGTGGCAAAAACCGAGTTAAAACGCCAAGGTTATCGCGTCACCAAAATCAAAAAAAAGCCCAAACCCTTATTTTCGCCGCGCGTAAAAGTCATTACCCCCGGCGACATCGCCATTTTTTCCAGGCAATTGGCCACCATGTTAAAAGCGGGCGTACCGCTGGTGCAGTCATTCGACATCGTCGGCAGAGGGCATGAAAACCCCAGCATGCAAGTGTTGTTGCTCAGCATCAAATCTGACGTGGAGGCTGGCGATACCTTGGCGGAAGCGTTAAAAAAACGCCCCGACTATTTTGACACTTTGTTTTGCAACTTGGTGGAAGCGGGCGAACAGGCCGGGGTATTGGAAACCTTGCTGGACAAAGTAGCCACTTACAAAGAAAAAACCGAGTCCATGAAGAAAAAAATCAAAAAAGCCCTCACCTATCCTGTATCGGTGATAGTCGTGGCTTTTGTGGTGACGGCGATATTGCTGCTGTTTGTTGTGCCCGTGTTTGAAGGCATGTTCAAAAGCTTTGGCGCAGATTTGCCCGCCTTCACCAAAATGGTGGTCAACATGTCCGAATGGATGAAGGAATGGTGGTGGATTATTATCGGCATTATTGTCGCCGCCTATTATGTGTTCAGCTACTTTCAAAAACGCTCGTTGGCCTTTAACTATTTTCTGGACAAAACCTTACTCAAGCTGCCTGTCGTCGGCCTGATTATCTCTAAATCCGCCATCGCCCGCTTTGCCCGCACCTTATCCACCATGTCCGCAGCGGGCGTACCCTTAGTGGAAGCACTGCAATCTGTCGCGGGTTCTTGCGGCAATATGATGTATGCCGAAGCGGTCTTGAACATGCGCGAAGAAGTCGCAACCGGACAGCGGCTGCAAGTGGCGATGCAGCAAACCCACCAGTTTCCGCACATGGTCGAACAAATGGTCGCCATCGGTGAAGAATCCGGCTCTATGGATGCGATGCTTGGAAAAGTCGCGGATTTTTACGAAGAAGAGGTAGACAACTTGGTGGACAATTTAAGCAGCTTAATGGAACCTATCATCATGGTGATTCTGGGCATCTTAATCGGTGGCTTGATTGTTGCGATGTATTTGCCTATCTTTAAAATGGGTGCGGCTATCCACTAGGTGACACAGCCATCGCCAAAAGGCCGCATGTAATGGGGTCTGTTACTAAGCGACAGATTTGCTAGGCTTTATAAACCTCGCAGGTCTTTATGGCGCCCTCCACCCCCAAAAGC
>JABFST010000082.1 GCA_013140465.1 Methylococcaceae bacterium | reverse complement strand
GGTTAGGGTGGTTTTATTTAATACCCCCCCTCAGCCCCCTCGCAAGCTCTCCCCCCTTTTAAGCATAGGTATCTACACAAGTTTGAGCAAGTTATAAAAGCACTTACGGACTGCTGTAGCTACCGTCCGTGGCACTGGATTCGCTATGCGCTCTAACGAGTCCGGCATCCATGCCGGAATGACGGGCTAATAACTTGTGTAGATACTTATGCCTTTTAAGTGGGGAGAGCTTGCGAGGGGGCATGAATAAGTACCTTAATTCTATTTTAAGTAAACTAATTTACGGTAAGTACTTAATTTTACTTTATAAAGGCTAGGATGAAGACACTGTTTACAGTTGAACTTTTATAAACGGAGTGCAACGGCTTTAGACATTGCTGTATCTGCATTGTTGAGTGCTTAGCAATAAGTCGCCATGAACACCACCCTTATTTTAATATTATATTTCATCTAAGTGGGCTGAGAAAAATACACGCTAATTTTCTCAATACACTTAACACGACATATTTCTTAAAATTAACCAACAATTTCCCATTCACACAAAAAAAGTATTTTATCTTTAAATCCCTGCTTAATTCCATCTAATTGGCATTCAGCTTTTGTTTAAAAACATACCACTCGCTTAACTTCCACACTTTAATGCCGAAGCAATAAATATTTTTGATCTTCATAAAATTACAGTTTTGTTGTCACTTTAAATGCTATACAAAAAAAAACCCCCACTACCAAAAGGCAGTGGGGGCTTTCAATTCCTTAGTTAGCAGATAACTACTAACTAATTTCCATTAGATGAAAGTTGGAATTAATGGTGCATCGATAGTAACCATTTGACGGTTGCCAGCTTCGTCGTAGAAGAACAACAAACCAGCGAAACGGCTGTCTGGATCGTAGATCAAGTCAGCTAAACGATATACTTCCCATGCAGCGTCAGAAGCAGTTACTTGAACTGTTCTTGATTGGCCTGGAGCCAGTGGGCTGTTATCGCTAACAGTCAAACCTTCTTCAGCCAACAAGTCATCTGGGTAGCCAGATTCGTCTTGAGATACAGCAGGATCCAAGAAACGTACGCCAGCAGTGTTGAATTCGCCCAAACGTACTGGGGAATCACCATTGTTAGTGATAGTCATGGTCATTTGCATCGCACGACCTGGTACACGGTATGTAGCGTCTTCGATTTTAACTGCAACAGTTGGTACAGGCATTTCGATAGTTTTCATACCACGCAACAAACCAGCTTGCAATGGAGTTGTAATAGGGAATTTTTCGTTTGTGCTTGCCATTGAAGAAGCAATCAAAGCGATAGTACCTACTGCAAAGCCCAATGTTACTTTTCTGTCAGTAGCAGTAATCAATGTGTCAGCTTTACCAGCGTCAACAGCGATCAAGCGTGGAACGAACATTGGTTTACGAGCCCAGTAAGCAACCCAGATAATACCAATACCATACCACAGAGCGTGCCAGAAGTATGTGTTGCCCAAGTTATAAGTTTCGAGGTCGATAGTTTCGCCTGTCAAAGTAGTGATTGGGTTTACAAATGAACTCATAGAACCAGTAACAGTTACCCATTTGCCTGGTCCAATGATTGGGCCGCCGCCTTTTACGTTCATCATAGAATGAACGTGCCAGTCACCTGGACGACGAGCTTTCAACAATACTTTAAATTCATAAGTTTCGCCCAATTCCAAAGAAACTGAACGTGGAACCAATTGACCGCCGATCCAAGATCCAGCACGAATAAATACTGGACCAGGAATACCAACGTTCAAGAATGAAATTTCGGGTTTATCAACGGTTTCTGGCCAGCCAGCAAACACGAAGAATTTACCAGAAACTGTCATTGTATCGTTAACAGCTACTTCTTCTTTTGACCAGTTCAAGTCGAACCAGTGAATAGTACGCATACGCATGAAAGCCGCTTGCGATTTTTCACCATGAGCTGATGCAGTTGGTGCGTAAAACATCGATGCTGTAACAGTAATCAGCAGTGCGACAAAGGATAATTTTGCAACCTTGTCTTTTAATATTTTCATATATCCTCCTCTATAATAGAGAATCTATAGTTTTTTGAGTATCTAACGGTAACGTTAATCTTCATTCCGCCACCGTCAGTCTTTTATTTTTCGCTGTAACAATTCTTACGCAGCTTCTACGAAAGCGGTGCTTCCGAACCATTTGCCGAAGAAGTGCCACAAGAAGTATATTAAGATACTCACGAAACCAGAGAAGAACGCTGATACTGGAGCAACGTCTTTACCGAAAGTTCTCAATGTACCTTTTTCTACCATTCTGATATATTCAGGAGTACCAGTTCTTACATAGTGGTAACCTTGTAAGTCAGCCAAAGTCATCATCATGCCGTTGTATTCAACAGGAACATGGATAGGAGCAATGATTGGCCAGTTGCCTGGATAGAACAATAAGCCCCATGCCAAACCACCGATAACAGCAGTAACAGTCATACTGCCAGTCAACAACAAGATTGCGTCAAGAACGATAGCACCTGGCATCAAGTTTGATGGGAAGCAGAAGTTTACTGGGAAATAAGTCCATCCCCAGAAGTTCAAGTATCTGTTGACCCATTCACCTAAGAGCAGACCTAAGATACAAACAACCGCACCATAAGGTAAACGGTAACGCCACCACAATACTGCTTGAACAGCAGCTGGGAAGGTGATTGAAACGATTGGAGCTACAGTTACCCATAGACGTCTATCTTTCCAGTCAGTCCAGAAATCCCAGTCACCACCGGTTAACATATAGTGAATGTGATAACCACCAAGTACAACGAAGAACAATGTAAACAAAATTAGCCAATCGAACGTGCGTGAAACTTTTACTGCTTCAGCGCGTGAACGTACAGCTGATTGAGATGCGCTCATTAGCTTACCTCCTAAAGGATTTAAATTATTTTTATTAATGACTATCTTTCACTTTGCTGTTTCGCCGTGAAAAGTGACGAAACAGCGAGGGAGATAGTAATTACAACCAAGACTACGGTATTAAGCCAAGTCTTTTTTCAGAAGTTTAGCAATTGCTTGAACTTCAATGTTTACAACACCTAATATACCTAAAGCAGCCCATCCGAAGAATACGAAGCCGTAGTGTAAAGGAGCAACAAACAACTCTTCCATGAACCAGAAAGTGTGACCCCATTCATTCAAACCAACGTTTGGCAGAATCATGAAAGGACCAACTACTGATACCAAATACTGAAGAGATAAACCTTTTTGGTAGGTTGGCAATCTTGTTTTAGCATATAAGAAAGCTGCACCACCAGTGATGATGTAGATAGGATAGCTCAAATAGAATTCGATGATGTGACTTGGAGTAAAGTCAGTATCACGAACGATAGTTTGATGCCAAGTACCATCTTGTTCTGTAAAGTAGCTAGCGCCATAATAAATAGCCCAAGCATACATTACCAACCAAGTCCAATGTGTGAAGTGTCTTCTCAACTCTTCTCTTGGAGTGATTGACATCACTTTACGGTCACGAGATTTCCAGATGTAACCCCACAGGATACCTGCGGTTGAAACTTCTAAAACGAACTCGATGTACAGGAAGTTCATCCAGTATGTTTCGAATTCTGGTGCGAATGAGTCAAGACCAGCGGACCAGCCATAAACACCTTCATACCAACGAACCCAAGCGTAGAATAAGATATAGACTAAAGAGCCCAGTATCATATTTCTTTTGTTTAACAGCGGTGCTTCCGCAGCATCAGCTTTCACTGATTCAGTTGTAGCTGCCATTTCTACCTCCTAAAAATTAACAAATCCCCGGCCAAATGACCAGGACTCTATAGTACAACTCCTTTTTCCCACCTATGACTAAACGAGTTAGCCATGAGATGCCACCAAGTCAATTTAGTGAGTTATCAGTCTACCAGCTCAAGCTACCTTGTCAAGTCAAAAAAAATGCCCACTTAACTTTTCGGCAAACATTTTCTCTAACTGTAAATTTACTTACGCTTAAGATGTTGATTTCTGATAAAATTGCGATATAAATTAAGCATAGCAAACACCTCATTAACCAACCTAACTTATGAAAAAAAAATACCGTACATTAATTTTTATCGCAGCCCTCGCCGCACTGCTTTTAACCCAATACAAGCTGGTGATGCCCTTTATTTATAAAGTCGCAGCATCCGATTTGTTCTTGTCCGACAGCAAAGAACAATCCAGCCAAATGCCTGTCTCGACACAGATGTCTGGGCTTGCTTTTATGCACTGCAACAATTACATTAAATCCAAATTAGGGCCAGACACCGCCATCACCTTCCCTGAAAAGCCGCTAAATGCTTGGACACTTGGCAACTACCAATATCTGATTAGTGCAGAGGTTTCTGTTACCGACAATGCAGCCAAAACCAGCACCGTCAAATATGCATGCCGCATTACATATAACAACGGCGACAACGAAGAAGGCACGCTTGATTTTGAGAATTGGTCCATTATCGGGGTGTCAGGCTTTGACAACCTTTAAAAATAAGAGACATAACTCTTAAAAACGGCAACCGCCGACAACCAAACCTGGATCAGGCATCCTAAGCACGATCCGCAGACTGAAAGCGCTGGGCAATTAATTCGATTAAATGCCCAGCTAATGCAGACTTTTCCATTAATGGAAACTTCTTTTCACCTCCGCGCCAAAACACATGCAACGCGTTCTGTTCGCTGTCAAACCCGCCTTGCTCACGACCCACCCAATTTGCAGCAATCATATCCAAGTTCTTTTGCTCAAGCTTGCCTCGCGCATACTGTTCTAGCGCATCTGTTTCAGCGGCAAAACCCACTGTAAACGGTGGCGCGTCCAGCCCAGCTACCGCTGCCAATATATCTTTGTTCTTTTGGAAACTAATGCTGAGGAGTCCGTCTTGTTTTTTGATTTTTTCTGCTTGCACCACAACTGGGCTGTAATCCGCCACAGCTGCCGTGCCTATATAGACGTGACAAACAGTTGCCCTAGACATAACGGCTTCGTACATTTGCCCAGCCGTCTCAACATTTATCAATTCACAGCCTACTGGCGGCGGCAACGCCACTGGCCCGCTCACTAAAGTGACATGCGCCCCCGCCCTGATCGCCGCATTAGCGACGGCATACCCCATTTTACCGGAACTGCGGTTAGTCAAATAACGTACCGGATCAAGCGGCTCACGCGTTGGCCCCGCGCTGACCAAGATGCGCAAACCTTGCAAGCCTTGCACCTCTGACCCTGTGCTTGCGTCTAAATAAGCACAAATGTCCGCTGGCTCCGACATTCTGCCTAAGCCAATTTCGCCACAAGCTTGACTACCTTGCTCAGGCCCTATAAAGCCAACGCCATGCTGGCGTAGTTTGGCGATATTTTCTTGGGTTACAGGTTTAGACCACATAGCTTGGTTCATAGCCGGCGCCACATAGACTGGACAAGTAGCCGCCAAATACAGCGTAGACAGCAAATCATCCGCCAACCCGTGGGCAATCTTTGCCATTATATTGGCGGTAGCAGGTGCGATCAGCAACACATCCGCCCAACGCGCCAAATTGATATGCCCCATTGCATTCCCTGCATCCACTTCTGTTAGGCTTATATAGACAGGGTTGCCAGATAGTGCCTGAAACGTTAAGGGACTCACAAACTGCACGGCGGATTCTGTCATCACCACGCGGACCTCAGCCCCCTGAGCGCGTAGCAACCGAACCAATTCAGCTGCCTTGTAAGCCGCGATGCCGCCACTAACGCCCAATAAAACACGCTTATCAATCATCATCTTAATCCATCAGCCAAATACTCAAGGTCTGGCCTCCAACTCAAGCCACGAGTGGCTACAAGCCAAACCCCACTCATGGCACCAATAAGGCCACCTGAACATACTAGAAGGCATTGTGGACTTAAGCAATACCAAATTGTCTAGCCACAGTCAAAAGCCAAACCATGCAACAGAATCGCCTTAAGTTAGGTTAAACTATATCCACTCCCAACAACCACTACCCACAGATAAGCGGAGTACATCTGCCTTAGACATTGTATACTCGGCCTCATTGCCGACACGGCAACGTCTAAAGCCGCTGCACTCCAGCTGTAATTGCTTTACTGTGGGCAGAACCCCTAACAACACCAACACCTTAGCACCTATGGCCTGGCATCAAATTTCCGTTATCACTGACGAACACACCGCCCCTAACTTAGCAGATTTTTTTAGCCAACTCGGTGCGGTTTCTGTCACTTATATGGATGCAGAGGATGAACCCGTTTATGAACCTGCTATCGGTGAAACCAAAATTTGGAGCAATACCCAAGTCATCGCGCTCTATGAACTGGATGCCATTCCCGAACACATTGAAACCCAAGTTTTAGAAAAGTTTAAGCACGCCGACTTGCACACTTGGCTGCATGAATCCATTGCCGACCAAGAATGGGAACGCGCTTGGATGGAATATTACCAACCCATGAAGTTTGCCGACAAGTTATGGGTTTGCCCTACCGACCAAGAACAATACGAAACCGGAACAGTCTGCTTAACACTGGATCCTGGCTTGGCCTTTGGCACAGGCACACACCCAACGACGGCATTATGTTTGGAGTGGTTAGCCAGCCACGATTTGGCAGATAAAACCCTAATTGATTATGGCTGTGGCTCCGGCATACTGGCGGTAGCGGGTATTTTATTGGGGGCAAAATTTGCCCACGCTGTCGATATTGATCCGCAAGCACTTACTGCCACCACGAGCAATGCCTTAAAAAACCAAGTTACCGACAAGATAGCGTGCTATCTGCCCGAACATTTCCAGCCCTTTGCTGCCGATGTTGTACTGGCTAACATCTTGGCAAAACCGTTAATTGATATGGCACCAGCAATTTGCGCACTGGTCGCGCCCGGCGGACAACTGGTGTTATCCGGCATTTTACATGAACAAGCCGACGCCGTTATCCAAGCTTACCAGCAATACATTGACTTTAAGCCTTTAGTGCAACAAGAAGATTGGATACGCCTGGACGGCATCAAACGCTAAGCCACCATGTATAGCCAATGCCCAGAATGCTTGACCATACAAGCGATAACGCCTACGCAACTACGCGCCAACAAGGGCGTATTGCAATGCAGCCACTGCGCAGCCTATTTTGACGGCTTAGCACGGCTCAACGACACCGAGGATGCTATTCCGCCGCCCGCGCAACCCGACCTGCCTTGGGAACAGCCCACACCCGACCCTAGCCAACGCTGGGGCGCAGGGCTGCTGCTCGGCTTAAGTCTATTTTTATGGCAAGTTTACTATTTTGAAGGCCATGCCTTAAGCCAAAACCCCAAGTTACGCCCCAAACTGGAAAGTATCTGCCATTTCCTAGGTTGCCGCCTGCCAGACTATACCAACACTGATGAGCTAACGGTACTAGAGGGTTCGTTTAGCCCTATGCCAGATTCATACTATGCCTTTAGAATGGTGTTTTCTAACCAAGCCGCTTTTGCCCAACCTTACCCTAATATTAAACTCAGCTTGCTGGATTACAATGGCAACACATTTGCCATGCGCGTGTTTAAACCTAAGGATTACTTGGTGCCCAGCCTTAATAGCCACTTGATGCCTGCTAACACCACCACCGAACTTAATCTAAAAATGGCTCCGCCCAAAGCCAGCATCGGCGGGTCAAGGTTTGACTTTAGCTACTAAACCCACACCACCCAAAACCAACCCCTCCACCCCAGCCGATTAACGATACTATGTCCCTGCCCCCGCTGTATTTAAAAAAAAATGAAGACAAACGCCTGCGCAAAGGCCATTTA
>JABFST010000385.1 GCA_013140465.1 Methylococcaceae bacterium | reverse complement strand
CTGACCCAAGATGCTTATTTGCCGGGCGGGTATGTTGCCGCCGACCCCAGCAGCGGCGTTAGTTTCCCCGATATACAAAAAATCTGTGCGGCTTATGGCATCCCCTCCTGCCGCGCCACAAACCATACGGAATTACTGGCTAAAATCCACGACACCTTAGCCACGCCCGGCCCTGCACTCTGCGAACTCATCATGTCGCCAGACCAACCCTTATTGCCCAAATTGGCGTCTGAAATCAAACCGGATGGAACTATGGTGTCTAAACCCTTAGAAGATATGTACCCGTTTCTGGAGCGGGGCGAATTTATGGACAATATGCTGATTACCCCGTGGGACCCAGATCAGGCCAAGGAGCTAAGCTAATGGACAACACTGTGTTTGAAGACTTGTTTGTGCTGGAAATGGCCAGCAACCATCAGGGCGATTTGCAACGCGGCTTACGCATCGTGAGCCAGTTTGCCAAGATTGTCCGGTTTAATAATGTACGGGCGGCAATCAAACTTCAATTTCGTGACCTAGACAACTTTATCCATAAAGATTTTGTAGACCGTGACGACATCCGCTATGTCAAGCGGGTCACGGACACCCGGCTCAGTAAACAAGACTTTGCGGTATTGGTGGAAACCATACGCGGCAGCGGCTGCATCCCTATGGCAACGCCGTTTGACGAAGCCTCGGTCGATCTGTGTGTGGAGTTCAACATGCCCATCATCAAAGTGGCGAGTGCAGACAACAACGACTGGATGCTGCTGGAAAAAATTGCCAAAACCCGCAAGCCCGTCATTGTGTCTACGGGCGGCATGTCCAAAAAAGATTTGGATGATTTGGTCACTTTTTTTGCCCACCGCAACATCAGCTTGGCCTTAAACCATTGTGTGGCGGCCTATCCCCATGAAGATTCGGAAGCCGAACTCGGGCAAATCGATTATTTGCGCAACCGCTACCCTAAATTAGTCATCGGCTATTCCTGCCACGAATATCAAGATTGGACTTCGTCGGTAAAAATTGCCTATGCCAAAGGCGCAAGAACCTTTGAACGGCATATCGACATCAATGACGACGGCTTTCAAGTGGCGAGTTATTCGTCTTTGCCGCACCAAATAGACACTTGGTTTAAGGCATGGAAAAAAGCCAAGGAAATGTGCGGCAACTCTGCGCATGAACGGCGCATCCCTTTAGAGCGGGAAGTCGCCTATCTTGATTCTTATGTGCGTGGCGTTTATGCCAAGCACGACTTAAAAAAAGGCCAACTGTTATCCGAGGACGACATTTATCTCGCCATCCCTTTGCAAAAAGGCCAAATTTCTAGCCGCGAACTGATGCTGGGGCGTTTTGGGCATAGGCTATTGGCAGACTGCACCAAAGATGCACCGCTCACCATCAGCGACTTGGATACGCCGTATTCGGAAAACAGCGATTTGCTTAAACATATTTATGACCGTGGTTTATAACGCAGCACTAAACAACAGGCCAACGAGGAACAGCAAATGAACAATCGTGTCGCCCTCATCACAGGCGGTTCAAGAGGCATAGGGGCCGCTATTGCCGCTGCTTTGGCGGCGGCGGGAGCCGTTGTGTTGGCGCCATCCCGCAAAGACATGGATCTGTCTGATCCAGAGGCCATAAAACAGTATGTTTCAGCCTTACCCGGCCCCATAGACATTTTGGTGAACAATGCGGGCATCAACAACTTGGCGGGCTTAGATGAATTAAGCCCAGAAGGCATCAACGACATGTTGCAGCTAAACCTTGTCGGGCCGCTGCTGCTGACCCAAGCAGTTGCACATAGAATGAAACAAAACGCTTATGGCAGAATCGTCACGATCAGCTCTATATGGAGTGTAGTGGCAAAAGAGCGGCGGGTCATGTATGCGGCAGCCAAGTCTGCACTTAACGGCATGACCCGCACTTTAGCCCTAGAGTTGGCGGAACATGGTATTTTGGTCAATGCCATTGCGCCGGGTTATGTCGATACCGAACTGACCCGCCAAAACAATTCAGCCGCACAGCTTGAGCAAATTTGCGCCAACATCCCGTTGCAACGCTTGGCGCAACCCCATGAAATTGCGGACATGACGGTATTTTTGTGTTCCGAAAAAAACGCCTATATGACGGGCCAAGTGCTGGTGCTGGACGGGGGGTTTGTATGCAAATGATAACCGTGCATTCTGCAATCAAGGACTATACCGTGCAATTTACGGATAACTTTGGTTTTTTGTCCGAACTGGCAAGCATCCCCAACAGCTTTTACGTTATAGACAGCCAAGTTTGGGCTTTATACGGCGACACGTTGTTTGCCCATCTGCCACCACATCTGCTGATGGTGCTGCCGATAGACGAAGACCGCAAAAATTTACTGACGGTTATGGAGGTTTACGATGCGCTAATGGCACGCGCCGCCAAACGCAACATGACCCTCATCTCGATAGGCGGCGGCATCACCCAAGATATCACAGGCTTTGCCGCTTGCACCCTGTATCGGGGCATCAATTGGATTTTTGTGCCCACAACCCTGCTCGCCCAAGCGGACAGCTGCATAGGCAGCAAAACCTCACTGAATTACAAAAATTACAAAAACCTGATTGGCTCGTTTTTTCCGCCTAACCACATCATCTTATGCCCCCAATTTAACCGCACTTTAGCAGACGACGACTACTTTAGCGGCATGGGCGAAGTCATCAAGCTGCACCTGATGGGCGGCGCAACAATTACTCGGGCATTGGTTGCCGACATCGGCGCCTTATCCCGACGGGACCCTACCGCGCTATTGACTGCCATCAAACAATCTTTGGCGGTTAAGCTCAGTTATATGCAGGACGATGAGTTTGATACTGGCAAGCGGAACTTGCTTAATTATGGGCATTGTTTTGGACATGCCTTAGAGTCCACTTCGGGTTTTGCGATAGCGCATGGACAAGCCGTCATAGTCGGTATGCTGTTTGCCAATATCGTCGCCAAAAACCGTGGCTTGCTTAAGCCCACCCTGCATCATGAACTTTACACCCAGCTATTGCTGCCCGCCTTAAGCACACGCCCTACGCGTAACCAGCTTAATCCTGAAGCGCTTATTGCTGCTATGAAAATGGACAAAAAGCGCACAGGTGACGGCTTGGTGCTGATTTTGTTATACGATGATTTTGCTCTGGGCAAAATTGATGACTTAGGCCATGATGAATTGGACGGCGCCAATACTGAATTGCAACAGCTGTTATGCTTAAGCTGAGTTTACGATAAGGGAAAGCCGTTTTATTTACCGATACAAAAACTGGAAAAGATTTTCCCCAATAAATCATCCGAACTCACTACACCTGTAATTTCCCCCAAACTCATCTGCGCATGGCGTAAATCTTCGGCAACCAGTTCGCCCGCCAAGCTGGTTTGCAGTTGTTCTAAGGCGTTGCCGACAAATTCGTAAGCTAGCTTAAGGGCGACTATATGCCGCCGTCTGGCGATGAACACATCGTTGGTAGCATCGTTAAAACCTACGCTGTGTTTAAGGTGTTGGCGCAATAAGTCCATGCCCAAGCCAGTTTTGATCGACACATAACAGCTGTAGCCGTGTGGGGTTTGTTCGATGCTGGGTGCTAGGCCCAATAAGTCGATTTTGTTATAGACTTTGGTGATGTCGATGTTGTTTGGCAAGGTGTTGATGAGTTGTTCGTCTTCGGCCTCACGCGCATCGATCAGCAACAGGATTTTATCGGCTTTTTGCAGTTCTTCGCGGGCGCGGCGTATGCCTTCTTGTTCGATGGCATTGTCGCTGTCGCGTAAGCCAGCGGTGTCGATAACGTGCAACGGCATACCGTCGAGTTGGATGCGTTCCCTTAACACGTCGCGGGTGGTTCCGGCAATGTCGGTGACGATAGCGGCTTCGTGTCCCGCTAAGGCATTTAGCAGGCTGGATTTGCCTGCGTTGGGTTTGCCCGCCAACACCACGGTCATGCCATCACGCAATAAGCGGCCTTGTTGGGCGGTTTGTTGGATGGTTTGTAGGCGGTGCAGGAGAGTGTGCAAGCGTTTTTCCACCACGCCATCGCTTAGGAAATCTATTTCTTCATCAACAAAATCAATCGCGGCTTCAACGTAAATGCGCAGTTCGGTCAATTCTGCGACCAATTCATTGACTTGTTTTGAAAACACGCCTTGCATGGATTTTTGTGCAGAACGCACGGATTGTTCGGTGCTGCTTTCGATCAGGTCGGCTACAGCTTCGGCTTGGGCCAAGTCGAGTTTATTGTTTAAAAACGCGCGTTCGGTAAATTCGCCAGGACGGGCTATGCGTGCGCCTAAAGCGAGTACACGCCGTAACAGCATATCGAGCACGACGCTGCCGCCGTGGCCTTGTAGTTCGAGGATGTCTTCGCCCGTGTACGAAGCGGGGGCGGGAAAATACAGGGCTATGCCGCTATCGATGGTACTGCCATCGGCATCTTTAAATGCGGTGAAAATAGCGTAACGGGGAATAAGGGTTTTGTTGAACAGGGCGTTGGCAATGGTAGTGACCGCTGCGCCTGAAAGACGGATGATACCGACACCGCCATTGCCTGGCGGTGTCGCAATTGCTGCTATGGTATCGGGGTGTGCCGCCAACTTAGCCGGCTTTTTCGATTTGTTTGGTAATGTAGGTTTGTTGGATGATCGACAAGGTATTGTTGATGACCCAGTATAAAACCAAACCTGCGGGGAAGAACAAGAAAAACACGGTGAAGACAATAGGGAACATCTTCATGACTTTGGCTTGCAAAGGATCGATAGGCGCAGGGTTTAAGCCTTGCTGTATCTTCATGCTGATGCCCATGATGACGGGTAAGATGAAGAACGGATCCTGTATGGACAAGTCTTGTATCCATAATAAGAACGGTGCTTGCCTAAATTCGATGGTTTCGCTTAATACCCAATACAAGGCCATGAATACAGGGATTTGGATCAGGATAGGCAAACAGCCGCCTAAAGGGTTTACTTTTTCTTTTTTGTATAAAGCCATCATTTCGGTGTTGAAACGCGGGCGGTCATCAGCAAAGCGCTCTTGCAGTTCTTTAAGGCGCGGCTGTATCTTGCGCATTTTCGCCATCGATCTAAAGCTGGCTTGCGATAAGGGGAAAAACAACAGTTTAATACAGAATGTGACACCAATAATGGCCACGCCCCAGTTGCCCACGACGTTATGAATAAAGTTGAGCAACGAATAGATGGGTTTGCCGATAAAGGTCAGCACGCTGTAATCCACGGTCAATTCCAAGCCCGTAGCGATTTTTTCCATCATAGGTTGGACTTTAGGGCCGGCGAACAAACTCGACACAAATTCAGCACTGCCATTAGCGGCAACATTGATAGTCGGTGAATAAGTGCCGATCACATAGCGGCCATCTTTTAACACTTTGGTGTAAAAATGGTTTTCTTGGTCTTTAGGCGGAATCCAAGCCGAGGCAAAATAATGTTGGATCATTGCTGTCCAGCCGCCTTGGGTGGTGACATCCAAGGTTTCGTCTTGCATATCATCAAAGCTGATTTTTTGGTATTTGTTCTTTTCGGTATAGATCACGCCACCGTCATAAGCACGCATCCCACCTGTCAGCATGTTGCCGCCGCTGTTGGTGTCCGGGGCTTTTAACAATTGGCTGTATTGACGGCCTGACCAAGGTTTGCCAGTGTTGTTGCTGACTTTTTGGTTGAGGACTATTTCGTAGCTGCCGCGTTTAAAGGTGAATTGTTTGGTGATGACCAAGCCATTGTTGTCTGTCCAAGTCAGCGGTACGGTCAGGCTGTCTTGTCCGGCTTGCAAACTATAACTGTCGCGTTCGCCGATAAATACAGTGTAATGGTTGGGTGCGGCGGCAAGGCCAGTACCCGCTATCAGCCCACTTTGGGCAACAAAGGTTTTTTCTTCGTCACTAGTAAATAAACGTACTGGGGTGCTATTGGGTTTATTAATTGTAAATCCTACCAGTTGGCGCAAACTGTCCACAACCGTGTTGGCTTTTTCTATAGGGTAGCTTAATAAATCGAGGTTGGTGACGGTTGCACCTTGCACGTCAATTTCAAGTGCCAGTACATCCGTGGTAATTTTGATGGTTTTAGCGGCAGCGGCCTGGGAAACAGGCACATTCACGGGCGTTTGTGTCGCTGCGGGGGCGTTTGCAGACGCGTCTGCGGACAGCGGTAAATCTTCAGCAGGCTTCGCGCCTTCTGGTGCTACGGTGGTAGCAACGGCTGGTTTGGGGCCATAATCTTGTTCCCAAGCCTGCCACAACATCATTACCAACATTGCGAAAGTAACGATCAGTAAAAATCTTATATTATCCATTCTTATTACCAAATTTTTCTGGAACGGGATCAATGCCGCCCTGATGAAACGGGTGGCATTTTAATAATCGTTTGAGCGTAAGATAGCCGCCAATAATAGCACCATGACGCTGTAGCGCTTCTAAGGAATAACTGGAACAACTTGGATAAAAACGGCAGTTTGAGCCTAGCAAAGGGCTAATAAAGTATTTGTAAAACTTTATAAGTGCTATGGGCAAGTAGCGCATCGGGATACCAACCTAAGCCAATGCTTAGCCAATGACTTTCTTAATAATTCCTGCGGAGCGTCAACAGCCTCCTTGCGGGCCAAAACAACGACATCTATATTTCCCAAGCTTTGTTGTATCCTAAAGCTTTCCCGCACAGCCCGCTTAATCACATTTCTGTGTACGGCTTTTTTTATATTTTTTTTGGCAATCGCCAAGCCTAGCCGTGGATGATTAAAATCATTCCTGATGGCTAACAAGGTAAAATAGGTGTCACTGGATTTTACCGGCTTTGCGAACACTTTTTTATATTCAGCCGGTTTTTTTAACCGACGCTGTGGGGGAAAACTAAATTCTGCCCTGCCACTCAAAACCAATTAAACAGAGACTGTCAGCTTGGCACGGCCTTTGGCTCTGCGTGCACTTAGCACTCTGCGGCCACCGACAGTCGCCATTCTTGCGCGAAAGCCATGCGTTCTGGCACGTTTAATTTTGCTGGGTTGGTAAGTTCTTTTCATAGCGTTTAAAACCTCAAGTGAGTGATAACAAAATCAGATAAAAAAGACTACGGATGATAAAATAATCTGCTTAGCCTGTCAATTATGTAGTGCAATGTTTTACTTTATAGTGATCTAACCACTTCCCCTTTAGCCTCTTTTAACCATTACGACTGCAATGAGCTCCATTTGGGATAACTGCCTTACCAAACTTGAAAATGAAATTGCAGGTTCTGATTTCAGCACCTGGATACGCCCGCTACAGGCGGTTGCAAGCGAAAGCCAGTTAAAATTACTGGCGCCTAACCGCTTTGTCTTAGATTGGGTAAAACAACATTATTTTGCCAAAATTGAAGAATCTGTCCGCGAATTTTCCAACGGGGCATTAGAGCTTAGTCTTGAAATTGGCAGTAAAAAATCGCCAGCCCCTGCCGCCATAAACAGCATTAAACCCGCTGAAGCCAAAAAGTCCAGCCCCAATTTCCTTAACAAAGCCTTCACTTTCGAAAACTTTGTCGAGGGCAAATCCAACCAGCTTGCCAGGGCCGCCTCCATACAGGTTTCTGAAACTATCGGCAAAGCCTATAACCCTTTGTTGATTTATGGCGGATCTGGCTTGGGTAAAACCCATATCATGCACGCTATTGGCAATGCCGTTTTGCAAAAAAATCCCTCAGCCAGCATTGTGTACCTGCATTCTGAGAAATTTGTCCAAGACATGGTGAGGGCTTTGCAGCAAAATTCCATTAATGCCTTTAAAGAATATTAT
>JABFST010000268.1 GCA_013140465.1 Methylococcaceae bacterium | reverse complement strand
CGCTTGCTAGTTGGCATAGCAGCGCAGCATCCGTTAGTAGAAGGACTGGAAATTACCCTAGAAGCCAACCCAGGCACTTTTGAAAGCCAAAAATTTGCCGAGCTAAAAGCGCTTGGCATCAACCGCCTGTCTATAGGCATCCAAAGCTTTAACGATACCCTTTTGCAAAAACTGGGCCGCGTCCATGATGCCCGAGAAGCCATAAGCGCTGTAGACATTGCCCACCAAGCAGGTTTTGGCAATATCAATCTGGACCTGATGTTTGGTTTGCCTGGCGCACAGCCAGAAGACTCCCTAAAAGATGTGGAAACTGCCATCAACTTACAGCCTACCCATATTTCTTTTTATCAACTCACCCTAGAGCCCAACACTTATTTCCATAAATTTCCGCCCCCATTGCCCGATGACGAACTCATCTTCAGCACCCAACAACAAAGCCAGCAGTTGTTGGCGGAACACCAATTCCAGCACTATGAAGTGTCAGCCTACAGCTTGGCAGGCCGCCAATGCCAACATAACCTCAACTACTGGCAATTTGGCGACTATTTGGGCATAGGCGCAGGGGCGCACAGCAAAATAACACTGGGCTTGCCTGACAAGATTGTGCGCAGCCACAAACCCAAAAGCCCAGAACAATATCTAAAAAATCCAGAACAATCTGACACTATCACCTTGTTGGCAGCCGAATTGCCTTTAGAGTTTGTCATGAACCAATTACGCCTTAAACAGGGCTTTACCCTAGCCCACTACCAAGCCAGCACAGGGCTAAGCCCTCACACCTTAGAACCCGCTCTCAGCACCTGCCTTAAACAAGGGTTGCTTATTGTTCGGGATAATTATTATCATTGCACCCCACAAGGCTGGAATTTTATGGACAATGTGCTAGAAAAATTCATGCCTTAACTCCCCTCCCACCTTAATAAAATTAACCATGCTAGCTTACCAAAAAGATTTTATTGCCTACGCCTTGGATTGTGGCGTCCTAAAATTTGGCGAATTCCTATTAAAATCAGGCCGCACCAGCCCTTATTTTTTTAATACAGGGTTATTCAACACAGGCGAACAATTAGGCAAATTAGGCCAGTTTTATGCAAAAGCCCTGTTACACTCAGGCTTAAACCCCGACATCCTCTACGGCCCGGCCTACAAAGGCATTCCCTTGGTCAGCGCAACCGCGATTGCTTACGCGCAACTCACCGGTAACGACATCCCCTTTGCCTTCAACCGCAAAGAGGCCAAAGATCATGGCGAAGGCGGCAGCTTAGTGGGCGCACCTTTACAAGGCAGGGTCATCATCCTTGATGATGTCATTACCGCAGGGACATCGGTCAGGGAATCGGTGGACATCATTAAACAAGCGGGTGCTACCCCAGCCGGCGTAGTCATCGCCCTAGACAGGCAAGAACGCGGACTCAATGATGGCTCGGCAATAGATGATGTCCAAACCCGCTACGCAATGCCTGTGGTCGCCATCATCACCTTAGAAAACATTATTGACTATTTGGCGGGTATTGACAGTAACAAAGTCGCCGCCATTAAAGCCTATCAGCAAAATTATGGTATAAATGCACATTAAGCTAGGCTGAATCTGTAAAACCAACCATTTCGGCCTAACAGTTCTGAAAATATAGTCTATAATTAGCAGTGGTATCCCGAATATATTTTCCGGCCCACTTTTAACTTGTGTAAGCAAAAAAGGCTTGTGATGAGGAATCCCGAATTTAAAGAAAAAATGCTCGAATATTCACAATGGCGTGCGAAATTAACGCAGTCTATAGAAATGTATCATCAGTGGCGCAACCGCTACGGTATGAACGATTCCCATAGCACTAACACCATTTTGAACATTCTGACGGTGTTGGAATCGGATCGCATCACCTTGGCTTTTGTTGCAGAATTCTCGCGCGGCAAAACAGAACTCATCAACGCCCTGTTTTTTGCCGAAACAGGCGTACGCTTGTTGCCGTCGTCGCCGGGACGCACCACCATGTCCCCCACCGAGCTGTTTTATGATGCCAAAGGCGGCAGCTATATACGCTTATTGGCGATAGAAACACGCCTAGAAGACATTTCTTTAGCCGAATTTAAAAAAATGCCCGAACGGTGGACGCAGCTTACGCTTGACTGCAATTCCCCGGCGCAAATGCAGGAAGCCTTTAAAGAGCTGATTGCCACCAAAAAAGTTGACCGCGAACTGGCCGACAAGCTCGGCTTGTGGAATGAGCGCGAAGCCGCCGCGCAAGGCATCGTCAACCCCGACACCGTAGAAATCCCCTGTTGGCGTCATGCCCTCATCAGCTTTCCCCACCCTTTGCTTAAAGAGGGCTTAACCATTATCGACACGCCTGGGCTGAATGCCTTGGGTACAGAACCTGAGCTGACGCTAAACATGTTGCCCAGTGCCCAAGCCATTGTCTTTGTCCTTGCCGCAGACACGGGTGTCACCAAAAGCGATATGGATATGTGGATGACCCACATCAGCCATTTGCATGGCAAAAAAACCCAAGGCTTGGCAGTGGTCATGAATAAAATCGATGCCATGTGGGATGACTTGGCGGGCGTAAACAACTATGAAAGCTCCATCAAATCCCAAGTTGCCGCTTCTGCGCACATCTTAAAAATTAACGAGAACACAATTTTTCCCGTGTCCGCGAAACAGGCATTGTTAGCTAAAGTAAAATCCGATGCCGCTTTGCTTAAAAAAAGCCGCCTAGCCCCGCTGGAAGATTACCTCGCCAACGACATCATCAAACAAAAGCGCAACATCCTGATGGGTACGGTTATCCGTGACATCGGTTTTCTGGTCAACGAATCGTCAACCATCACTGGCACCTCGCTTTCACTAGCCACCCACCAACTGGAAGAGTTTAAAAAAATCGATTTTCAAAACCAAGACCTGATGGGAAAATTGATGGACGAAACCAAGGGCAAACAAGAACTCTACATGGCAAACATAGAGAACTTTCAAGCCAGCCGCAAAGTGTTTATCGTCCAAGCCAACCGCTTAATAGCCTCATTCTCTGCCGAACGGGTCGATGCCGTCATCAATGCCTCCAAACGTGAAATCGCCAAAAGCCTGACCACTTACGGCATGAAACAAAACATCCGCAAATTGTTTGACAGCTTGCGTGACTTACTCGACCAAGCCATAGAAGTCACCAACGACACCCGCAACCTCGTCAAGGCCATGCACAAACGCTTTAAAGACGAATATGGGTTTAAGGAAATTGAGCCTACCTTGTTTTCCATCAAGCCATATCAAATTGAATTGGAAACCATTTTTGACCAAGGCGAAGCGTTCCGTTCCAGTGCCAGAATCACGATGACCGAACAAAGCATCGTCATCAACAAACTCTACAGCACCTTAATCGCCAATGCCCGGCATGTGCTTAAACGTGCGCATGAAGACGCGATTGCCTGGTGTCATGGTGTCTTAGTGCCGTTGATGTGCCAAATCAAAGACCATAAAAAACAAATTGAAAGCCGCTTGCTGATGCTTAAAAAAATCAGCAGTTCCAAAGGCAGCAATGCCGAAAACATCGCCGCACTCGAAGCGGAATTAAAACCCCTAAAACGCCAACGCGACGAACTGGCGATCATGATTAAAGCCATGCAGTTGGACAGTTATACCGCAGATAATAGCTAAACTTTAGCTTTCGCGTGAGCAGGAATGGCAAGTGAAAACTGCCGTATTCGGGTAAACCACACTCGCGATTTGCCAAAACAGCACCTTACGCTCAAGTGGCTTATGCTGTCCACAGAGACAGCCACTGCGAACAGATAAGCCAAGCAAGTCCGCTTTAGACCTTATCTTGCAACTTCTAAAACCGTTGCACCCAGCCCTACTATAGGCAGTCCTCCCCTACCCCCACTCTTTAATCATCGTCCAGAAAAAACCGCCGCCGTTCTGCTACCGTCAATGCTTGCCTAGGCAAGGCAGTGGCACGCGCTGCCTCAAGCAAGGCAAACCCTGAGCGGAGCAAATCGGCCCTATCCCAAAAACGTGCGCTTTTGTCGGGCGAAACCGTCAGCACACCCAAACCATCGGGGCTAAACACCGCTTTAACCAGGCTCGCGTCATGGGGGATGGCAAACCGCTGTTGCCCTGTGGCGACATCCCAAACCCGCGCACCCATGTCTGCGCCAGATTCGCCCAAGGTTTCGCGCATAGCGGTCACAATATGTTGGCTATCGGGGCTAAATGCCGCATAACTCAAGGCTAGGCCATGAGCCAACTGCCAGCGCGGCTTGCCGTTGGCGGCAGACCACAGCGTGGCGTAGTTATCCGACGATGCCGTGACTAGCCATTGCCCATCGGGGCTGAACAGCGCCGATTCCACACTGTCCTGATGCCCTAAACGCCAGCGTTCAACTCCATCCACCACGCCAAACACGCGGGCAAAATGATCGGCTGAGGCCGTCACCAGTTGCTGCCCGTCGGGGCTAAAGGCCACTTGCCTGACATCGCCGCCATGTTGCCACCTAAAGCGTTCGTGGCCTTTGCTGGCCGACCACAGCCGTGCGCTGTGGTCGGCTGAGGCCGTCGCCAGCCATAGACCGTCTGGGCTAAAAACCGCATCGTGTACAGGGCCGTTATGGTTAAGCTCTAGTTGCATTGCCCCCGTCTCCGTAGCCCATACCCGCACACTGCCAGCGTCTGATGCCGATACCAAACGGTTCCCCGTGCGCTCAAACACGACCCGCGTTAATTTGCCTTGATGCACCAACTGCCGTTGTAGTTGCCCAGTGGCGGTATCCCAGAGACGGATGATACCGTCCGCAGCAGCACTGGCGAGTCGTTTGCCATCTGGGCTAAAACTGATATGGCTGACTTCGCTGCCATGCACTAACCGCCAGCGCAACACACCCGTGTGCGCGTCGCTCATCACCACCGCACCATCCACCGAAGCTGTGGCTAGCCAGCCTCCATCCGGGCTAAATTCAGCGGCTTCTATTGCGGCCTGATGTTCCACCCGAAACGTGTCGATCAGATTGGATACATTTAACAAACGCAAACCTTGGCTTTGCGTCACTATTGCCAACTGTTTGCCATCAGCGGTAAAGCCAAGCCGCCACACGGGGCTATCCTGCATGGCGTGGAACAATTCCCGCCCGCTAGCCAAACTCCAAATCCGCACCCTATTATCGCTGCCCGCCGTCGCCAACCACTGGCTATTGGGGCTAAAGGCAATGGCCTCGACACTGGCAGTTTGCGCTAACTGTAAATGTTGCTGCCCATCCGCCCGATTCCATAGCCACACATGGCCTTCTGCCGATGCGGTTGCCAACCAACGTCCATCAGGGCTAAAACGGGTTTGGGTCAGGGTTTCGGCATGGGCCAAACGTTGTAAGCTGAGGCCATTATCGGCATTCAACACGCGCACTTCTTTGCCGATGGCGACGGCAATCTGCGTACCGTCCTGGCTGTAGGCGAGATGGCTGGCGCGTGCGCCTAAAGCCACCTCGCTAGTCACCGCCGCCGTGACTCCCGCACTTTTCGCATGGGCAACATGCCATAAGCGCAGCCGCCCGTCTTTGCCTAGCGTAGCAATACGGTCGCCTTGTGGCGATAACGCCGCTTGCATGACTGCGCCTACTGGCTGCAATTGCAGCAAAGCCACACCCGTATCGGTAGCCCATAGTTGCGTACCCTCTGCCGACACGGTCAGCAGATAACGGCTATCGGAACTCAACAGCACTTGCTGGCTGTCACCTGACAACAACTTACGCGCACTATCGGTATTCCCCTGCTCCTGCGTCTTAGCCCAATCCCAAAGCCACACGCCTTGGTTGCTGGCGATAGCCACAAGACGCCCGTCGGCAGCAAACGTGGCATCCCACACCTGCCCCGGCGGATGTGGCGCGGCCTGTTCTTGGGTTTGGCTTAAGGCAAACGCCAACGCGGTTTCGGCATCATCAACCCAAGGCCGCAATTGCTGTGCGCCGGGCAAGGCTTCGATTGCCAACAATAACGCCAAGGTACTATGGCCTTGGTGCGCTTCTTGACGGGACTGGCCCGCCAACACCAAGGATTGGTAACGCAACGCCTCCGACCATTGCCACGCGATTGCGATGACCATCGCCAGCAAGGCGCCGCCTAGGGCCGACAACAGGCCGTGCAGCCTCGCCCGCCGCTGCCGTTCTTGGTGGCGGACTGCTTGTGCCGCAGCCACCATCTGCGCTTCTGCGGCGTTCCATACGCGCATACCCTGCTGACCGCGCTCCACAGTCAACAAATCGTCTTGCGGCAATACGCCACCAGCCTGTTTGCCGCGCTCTTCCAAAATACGCCGTGCTTGTTGCCCCGGCCTGACGGAACGCTGATACTCGCGGCACACTAACGGCGCTAGAGTGTCATGCGACAAGCGCGTGGCTTTGTCGGCATCACGCCCTGGCCCGGTGGCATCTGCCAACACAAAACAGGCTTTAAAAAAAGCCACCACTTGTTGCAAGGCTTGTGGGCAATGGGCGTAATCTTGCGCCAATTGCCCACGCGTACATTCGGCAGCCGTGCCTAGTTCGCTAGTGTGCCGATATAAAATGTCCAACGCCAAACCCGATGCCAACACGGGAGGATGCAGTTGCGCCAATTCCGCCAAGCGTTCACGAAAAAAATCTTCCAACAACAAGCCCCGGCGTTTTTCTTGTTCATACAAAGCCCTATCAATAACAGGCTCGGCATCGTTAAGCGATTTGGCGCGCGCCCACAAGCGTTGCAGCAAAATTTGCAAAGTCGGCGCAATAGGTGCTTGGCAGTCTACCAACAAATCCGCCGCAATATGGGCGGCTAGAGCCTGTCCGTGGGTATCGGCGGCTAAGGTCAGGCGGTATTTGCCAATACAACGCGGCTCTTTAGCTACACCCTCCACCGATTCGATAATCCCAGCCCTATCCAAGCGTTCCAGCACTTTACAGCTGTGTGCCAACTGTTGCTGATCCAGCCCGGCGCTTAAGTCCGCCAACCATTCTTTGCGGAATACCAACACTAATTTGCCGCGCGGTGCAGGCTGGCTGTTGAACAACAACGCCCATGACTGGCGCAAGATCTCCCAGTCTTGTGCTGAGGCCCCGTTGTCCGGCAACAGCTCTTCGGCGTGGTCGATCACCAGCAATAACGGTGCGGCCTGGGTGCGTTCGCGCTCTCGCCAAGCCTCGGCAAAACTATCCCCACTACCCAGCAAGGCCAGCAATTGCGCCATTATCCCTATACTAGGTGGGCGTGCCATCAGCACCAGGTCAAAACTTGCTTCCAAGCGCGGCAACAAACCCGCAAACAACAGCGACGACTTGCCCACGCCGCTTTGTCCGCAGAGCAGTAAAATAGGCTCGTGGTTGGGATCGGTCAAACTGTCGTACAAGCTGCGGATAAAAGCGCCACGCCCAAAAAAGATACGCGCATGTTCGCGCCCAAAGCTTTGTAAGTTTAAAAACGGTTGGGCGGGTAGGCCAATATCGGCAGGCAAGGGCAAGCCTTGTAGGGGATCAGGATTTAAACACCAGTCAGTAACGGCTTCTTGGCCGGGGCGTACTGATAACACCCAAGCAGGGCGTGGCCTTATGTCGGCACTGTCTGGTGGCGGATGATAAGCCAACCCACGGCTGACCGCGCCGTTCACCAAATCCAGCCCCGTTCGGGCCTCTTCAAAAGCATCTAGCAAACTGCGTTGGCCTTCTGCCAATACGCGGTAGAACATAATGGCAAATTCGCAAGCCGCGACGCTATCAACCTTACGTTGGGTCGCAATAACGGCCCCCACCCCCGTGTCCAGCAATGCCGCAACATGCCCTTCGGTGGCGCA
>JABFST010000175.1 GCA_013140465.1 Methylococcaceae bacterium | reverse complement strand
TCAGGAATATCCAGGGGGATTTGTATTAGCATGGCTCTCTTATTGTCTATTGCCTAGTTGCAGGTAGGTCGGTAAGCTTGTTGGCGTTAGCTATCTTATACTACATGTAGTGGCTACCCCACGAAATCGGGAAGAGCCATCAAATCGGGGCAGCCATTGCCGCCTACAGTGCCGGTTATGTCCATAGCCTGATGGGCGACTACAACTTGGCTTTTGTTGCGTCGGGGCTGTTCGCGTTTGTCGCAACAGGTATCGTGCTTCTTATAAAAGAACCGAAAAGTATTCGTTTTTAATTAAATATCGGAGAAATAACATGCCTTTAGTTAGAATATCGTTAATGAAGCAAGAAAAAAAAGAGTTCGGAAGAAAAGTCGGCGAATGTGTCCATCAGGAAATGGTACACACAATCAATGTACCCGAAAAAGATTATTTTCAGGTGATTACTGAGCATGATAACCATTCTTTAATTTACGATTCAAGTTATCTTGGTATCCATCGTAACGATGGCATCATTTTTATACAAATAACCCTGAATGAAGGAAGAAATACTGATTTAAAGAAGTTATTATATAAAAACATAGCCGATCGTCTCCATCATGAATTAGATGTGAGTAGAGAAAATGTTTTAATAAACCTCGTTGAAGTCAAAAAAGAGAACTGGTCTTTTGGGAATGGCATTGCGCAGTATGCGTCATGAATGGATATAATCTTTGTGTAAGCAGTCATTTGCTAGGACACTTCCTAAACTCGACATATTCAGTGCCAACTAGCCCTAGATACTTTTCAGAGTTTGTATAGTAATCGTAAATATTCAGTCCCCCTCCTTAAAAAGGAGCGGGACTGAATAAGTAACTCAAAAGCAGTTTCAACCCGTAAATAGCCTTTACTTTTGTCGGCTAATTATTGGCTTTTCACGTTCCCAAACTCTGTTTGGGTATGCCTGCCTTCAAGCTCTGCTTGTCGAAAAACGCGTAAAGCGTTTCAATGTAAGATGGATTTGCGCTAGAGACTGTGAAAGAATTAACTTAAGCTTGCTTATCGGAGTGAAAAAACATGTTTTTTCACTCCAGATTCTACTTAAAACAAAGGCTTACGAAAATAAAAAACACCTTTTGTAAGTATTTGAAATACTTTCACAGTCTCGCTAGCAATCTACCAAATCTAAGCCTCGCTGCGGCATTTGGCATGACGGCTTCCTTGTTGTTGGGCTAGGGTCATTTAACCCTGCATATTTGGGCGGCATGAAAATTCCGGTTCTACTTTACGACACCCTCTTTGGTTGGCAAGGGGGCGATAACTCAATCCATTTGTACAGGAATGGACGACGCTGAGCGTATCACTTCATTTTTTTCATTAAAGTACACCAGCGTGGGTTGGTGCTGGTCGGCTTCTTGTGGGTCTAAAATAGTGTAGGCACAGACAATAATCAGGTCGCCAGGACAGGCCAAACGTGCCGCCGCACCATTGACGGAAAACACCCCTGAGCCATTTTCGGCACGGATGGCGTAAGTGGTGAAACGTGCGCCATTATTGATGTTATAGATTTGAATCTGCTCGTATTCCCTAATGCCGGAAAGGTCAAGAATAGTGCCGTCAATCGCGCAAGAACCCTCATAGCCCAATTCTGAGCGAGTCACTGTTGCTCTGTGTAACTTCGCTTTAAGCATCGTAATTTGCATAATAAAACACTATAAATACGTTTAAAAACCGGACATTATCCATTAAATGTAAGTATCCATCAACTTTTTAGATGCGCTTGCGGGGCATCGGTGGCCTCCTTTGTTGCGTTACTAAGCGATTGGGCGGGGGGCGGCAAGGTGATTTCAAGGTTGTCTATCAGCCGCGTTTTGCCCAATCTGGCGGCGGTTAAAATGACTAAATCAATATCATCCACCTGTGCTGCCGCCAAGTCAACGCTGCGGCACACGGTAAAATAATCGACTTTAAAACCAAGAGTTTGCAAACTGTGCGTGGCTTGTTGTTCTAAGGCGGGGTAAGCGCGGTTGCCCGCTAAAATCGCCTCGCGGGTGCTGCTTAGGGTTTGGTACAGGTGGGCGGCAAGAGCGGTTTCAGCCGCCGACAAATAGCCGTTGCGCGAACTCATTGCCAAGCCGCTGGCTTCCCTGACCGTCGCAACGCCTATGATGTCGATAGGGATATGCAAATCCCTGACCATCGTTTTAATCACCGCCAATTGCTGGAAATCTTTTTGCCCAAACACCGCGACATCGGCTTGCACGCAATTGAACAGCTTGCAGACGACGGTCGCCACGCCGCTGAAATGGCCGGGCCGGAAAGCGCCGCAATAAAGCTCGGACAAGCCGTGGACGTTGACCGTGGTTTTGGCATCGGCGGCGTAAATGTCGGCAACGCCGGGCAAGAACAGCAAATCGGCACCGACGCTGTGCAGCTGCGCTTGGTCTTGGGCTTCAGTGCGCGGATAACTGGCAAAATCTTCGCCTACACCAAATTGGCTGGGGTTGACGAAAATGCTGACCACGACGCGCTCAGCGTGTTGTTTGGCGACTGTGACCAAGCGCAAATGGCCCGCATGTAAATTGCCCATTGTCGGTACAAAGGCGATGCGCTCGCCTTGTTGGCGCCAGATTTTTATGGCGGCGCGTAATTCGGCAACAGTGGTGACGGTTTGCATCGGTGTTAAAAGCTGTGTTGGCTGCTTGGGAAAGTGGCTTGCTTGACGGCAAGGTGGTAAGCGCGTAGCGCATCGGCAATGCTGTCGGCCTCTTGCATAAAGTCTTTCGAAAAACGTGGGCGTTTGCCGATGCCGATATTAAGCATGTCCTGCAACACCAGCACTTGCCCGTCGCATCCGACACCCGCACCGATGCCGATGACGGGGATGGCGAGTTCGCTGCTGATTGTAGCCGCCAAGTCCGCAGGGACACATTCCAACACCAATAGGCTAGCGCCGGCTTGTTGCAATAAATGCGCGTCGAGGCGGATTTTTTCGGCCTCGTCGGGGGTTTTGCCTTGGACTTTATAAGCACCCAATTGGTTAATCATTTGCGGTAACAAGCCCAAATGCCCGCACACGGGGATGCCTTGATCGACTAAAAAGCGCACGATGTCCACGCGCGTGCCTTCCAGTTTAACCATTTGCGCACCGCCTTGCTGCATCAGTCGGGCGGCATTTTTGGCGGCGAGGGCGGGCGTGGTGTAGCTCATAAACGGCAAGTCCGCCATCACAAAACTGCGTTGCCGGGCTAAGCTCACGCAGCGGCTGTGGTACACCATATCGGTGATGGTAACGGGTAAGGTGGTGTCGTGGCCTTGCACGACCATGCCCAAAGAATCGCCGACCAGCATGATGTCGATACCGATATGGTCGATCAACGCACTAAAACTGGCATCATAAGCCGTTAAGCAGCTGATTTTTTCGCCGCGCCGTTTAAGTGCGGC
The DNA here is from genome assembly GCA_013140465.1 of Methylococcaceae bacterium. Taxonomy (GTDB): domain Bacteria; phylum Pseudomonadota; class Gammaproteobacteria; order Methylococcales; family Methylomonadaceae; genus Methylobacter_C. The sequence continues at coordinate 4,392 of JABFST010000175.1, read as the reverse complement.
AAGGTCGTGGACGGTTAAAGGTGTGACTGGGTTTTGGATCATTTTAATCTAGCCTTGTAAGCCCGCTATAAGGACAGTGTGCCAGTAAATCGGTCAGTGGCCCTTTGGAGGGTATCACTAATTGCGGGGCAATTTCAAATAAGGGGTATAACACAAATGCCCGTTCGCTTATTCCCACATGCGGTACAGTCAAATCCGGTAAATCTATTATTTGGTCGCCATACAGCAACACGTCCAAATCTAGGGTTCTTGCGCCCCAGCGTTCGCCCGTCCTGATTCGGCCTTGGTCGGTTTCAATGGCTTGCAAGGCGCGTAGCAACGCCATCGGGGTTAAGCTGGTCTGTACCGACATCACGGCATTGACATAATCCGGTTGGTCTTGCGGGCCCATCGGCACGCTTTGGTAAAGGCTGGAAATAGCCAGCTCGCGGACATCGTGCAGCTGGGCAATGGCGGCGCGTGCCGCGTGGATTTGGGCGATAGGCTCGGCAAGATTGCTGCCTAGGCCGATATAAGCAATGATGGCGTGGTTCATGGTTGTTGGGCGGACGCGGAACGGGTTAGGCGGGAGACAAAAGCGGTGAACGGCATTCAATCCGCCGTGTCGCTTGCTGGGTTGGACTTGGGCTTGTTCCGGTATGTCCGTTTACGCGTCGGTTTGCCACCTGCGGCTTTGCGTGGCGGTTGGGTCATTTTGCGTTGTTCGTTTTCATCTGCCAGTTGGTACTTGCCCCACCATTTGGCAAGTTCAGGATCAGCCCCGCCTGTTTCAGCGCGTAACACTAAAAAATCATAACCCGCCCGAAACCGTGGATGGCTGATTAAGCGGCTGGGTTTAGAACCATAACGGGCGTTAAATTTGGGCTGCAAGCTCCAAACTTCGCGCATGGCTAGGGTAATGTGGCGCGGTAGTGCGGTGCTTCTGACTTGGCTGGCAATCACTTCATTGGCGGCATCTTGGTAAGCCATAAATTCGATCATGCCACGCGCTATTTTTTCTTGGGCGCGCATTTGCACGGGTTCCCACAAAAAGGCCGCAAATAAGAAATAAGCCGTAACGGTTTTGCCTTCAGCGATGCGCTGGTCGGAGTTTTCTAAGGCTTTAATCAGCAACAGCCGAGGGAAGCCGTTGTCTTCTATTGCCAAGCTGTTTTCGGTGGCTGGAAACAAGACTTGGAACAAACCATAGTGGCGCAACATTTCAAAGGTTTGCAGCGAATAGCCCGACAAAAATAATTTTAATGATTCGTCGTACAAGCGTGCGGACGGGATGCTGGACAGCAGCTCCGACACTTCGTGCATCGCAGCTTCGCAGTTGGGGTGTAGCTTAAAACCTAGCTTAACGGCAAAACGCACGGCGCGTAACATGCGCACGGGGTCTTCACGAAAGCGCGTCACCGGATCGCCAATCAGGCGCAAGGTTGCCGCCTGATGATCCGCCATACCGCCGACATAATCGACAACCGAAAAATCTTTGATGTTGTAATACAGCGCGTTGACGGTGAAATCCCTACGCCACACGTCTTCTTCTATCGTGCCATACACGTTGTCGCGCAGTAAACGGCCTTCTTTGTTCAGCATTTGCTGGTCGTTTTGGGCTTCCCCTGCACCGCGAAACGTCGCCACTTCAATGACTTCCCTGCCAAAATGGACGTGCGCCAAACGAAAACGGCGGCCTATTAGCCGACAGTTGCGGAACACTTTTCTGATTTGTTCGGGATCGGCGTTGGTGACGACGTCAAAGTCTTTAGGTTCTCGGCCCAACAGCAAATCGCGCACGCAACCGCCTACCAGATAGGCATCGTAGCCTTCTTTTTGCAGCTTATACAGCACCTTTAACGCGTTTTCGCTGATTTGGGCGCGCGAAATATTATGCTCCGAACGGGCATACACCCTAACACCTGTGGCGGCGGGCTGGGCAGGCTGGGCTTCATTTATGACTGAAGCAATCAATTTTTTAAAAAAATTTAAAATAGTCTTAAACCCTGTTTGTTTGGTTCTAAATAGTGGCAATCATATCATTTGCTACATTTTATCTCACAATCAATCTTCTTTTTTTTACATTACCCTTTTTTGTATAGTAAAATCATTGCACTGATTTCTACCAGCACCTCAACGCGCTATTGCTAGATGAATGATCAGGCAACCATTTTTTTTACATTCGCAGCTTACATTTGCGTACCTAGCGAGTTTGTTATGTTCAAAAAGATTCTTAATGGCTTCATTGACCATCCCGTATTAACCAGCATATTCGTGGCGGACTTTGGCATTCTTCTGTTCCATCGGCCACCGTTTTTCTTTTCGCTTGCCATGTTCACCGCATTGATTGCAATGTGCATGTATTTTGGCCAAAAATTAGCCTTGTTTAAAGCGTAATTGGCTACAAAAATCACATCTCCCTCAAAACCAGGCCCAGCCGCACAGGCTACGCCTGGTTTTTTACGCCGTACCGCCGCACAACTTTACGACCTGCTCCTGCTCCTCGCGGTGCTATTTCTTGCTACCGCACTGTTATTGCCCTTCACCTCGGGCGAATCCATCAATCCCCAGCAAACTTGGTTTTACCGCGCCTATTTAAGCGTTATCAGCTTCTTATTCTATGGCTGGTTTTGGACGCATGGCGGACAAACCCTAGGCTTACGCGCTTGGAAAATAACCGTACTGACTCACGACCAACAACCGATCAGCTGGCGGCAAGCCTTGCTGCGCTATGCGATGGCTTGGCTGTCTTTAGGTTTTTTGGGGCTAGGTTTTTTATGGGTTTTTTGGGATAAAAACCGCCACAGCTGGCACGATAAAGTGTCGGGAACCGCCTTGTTTTTTACCGCCCGCAACAACTAGCGTTTTTAGTGGCAAATCGCCGCGACAGGGGACAATATTTTTACAAGCAGCTATACTTGTTCTAATACTTCCCGTCACGACTACCCTAAATCCCTATGAATAATCCGCTATTAAGCCATTCTGAGCTGCCACTGTTTTCCCAAATCAAGCCTGAACACGTTGAACCCGCCATAGACCACTTATTGGCAGAAGCCCGGGCAGGCGTGGCAGAATTGCTGCAAACCAAAAAAAATTACACTTGGGACAAGTTGATTGAACCCTTGGAAAGTTTGGACGACCACATCAACAAAGCTTGGTCGCCCGTCAGCCACCTCAATTCCGTGGTCAACAGTGATGAACTGCGTGCCGCTTATAACGAATGCCTGCCTAAACTTAGCGCGTATTCTACCGAAATGGGCCAAAACCGTGCCTTGTTTTACGCCTACCGCGTACTTGCCAAAAGCCCCGAATTTGCCAGCCTGAATACCGCGCAACAAAAAATCATCCGCAATGCCTTACGCGACTTCAAATTATCCGGTGTGGATTTAAGTGCCAGCAAAAAACACCGCTACAAGGAAATCAACCTGGAGTTGTCGGCCCATGCCAGCCAATTTGAAGAAAACTTGCTGGACGCCACCAATGCCTGGACTAAACTGATTAGCCATCAACGCGATTTGGCGGGCTTGCCCGAATCGGCCTTGGCACAAGCCCAACAATCAGCCGCCAGCCAAGACTTAGAAGGCTGGTTGCTGACCTTACATGGCCCGTCTTATATGGCGGTCATGACCTATGCCGACGACCGTATGCTCCGCCGCGAAGTTTACGAAGCTTATTGCACGCGTGCCTCCGACCAAGGCCCGCACGCCGGGCAATGGGACAACAGCCTCATCATGGAACAAATCCTCGCCCTGCGCCATGAAAAAGCCCGCTTGCTAGGTTTTAACAATTATGCCGAATTGTCGTTAGCCACCAAAATGGCGGAAAACCCCAACGATGTCATCGACTTTTTAGTAGATTTGGCAACCCGCTCATGGCGGCAAGCACGCAATGATTTGGTCGAACTACACGATTTTAGCCGCCAACATTACCAAGCTGGGGATTTGGAATCATGGGACATCGCCTATTATTCCGAAAAAATGCGCCAACATTTTTACCAATTGTCGCAAGAAGAAGTAAAGACCTACTTCCCTATTACCCGCGTGCTGCCCGGCTTGTTTGCGATAGTCGAAAAACTTTATGGCCTACAGATTAGCGAAATTAAGGACTTTGACAGCTGGCATCCCGATGTCCAGTTTTTTGAAATCAAGGACAGCAGCAGCGAATTGCGCGGCAAATTTTATATCGACTTATACGCCCGCGCCAAAAAACGCGGCGGCGCGTGGATGGACGATTGTGTTGGGCGCAGAAAAGTGGCGGGCGTCGTACAAACCCCGGTCGCCTACCTGACCTGCAATTTCACCCCACCCACAGGCAACGATCCGGCCTTATTAACGCATGATGAAGTCATCACCTTATTCCATGAATTCGGCCACGGCTTACACCATATGCTGACCCAAATCGACTGCTTAGGCG
>JABFST010000286.1 GCA_013140465.1 Methylococcaceae bacterium | reverse complement strand
CTTAGTCTGCTGCAACAAAGGGATGATTTCATTTTTATTGGCGGTAAATATGTCCCGCCACATGGTAGGGTCGCTAGACGCAATCCGGGTAAAGTCTTTAAAACCACCCGCCGCAAAATTGAAAATGGCGTTCTGTTCGTCTTGATGGCCTAACATATCGACCAAAGCAAACGCCAAAATATGTGGCAAATGGCTGGTTGCCGCCAAAACGGCATCGTGGCGCTGGACATCCATCACCGCAACCGTTGCCCCCAGCCGTTGCCAAAACCGTTGGATGCTTTGCAAAGCATCCGCACGCGTGGTTGTAAGCGGCGCGATAATCAGGCGCTTATGTACAAACAAGTCGGCAACCGAGGCTTCAACGCCGCTTTGTTCTGCACCTGCAATAGGATGGGCAGGCACTAAGTTGTCTGGGACAGAGCCAAACACCCGCACAGCCGCAGCGACCACGCTGGCCTTCGTGCTGCCGACATCGGTATAAATCGTGTCTACCGACCACAACGGTTTCAGCGCGGCAAAAATGCTTTCAATAGCCGCTACGGGTGTGGCGATCAAGACACAATCCGCACCTTCTACCGCCGCCGCCAATTCAAAAAAATACTCGTCAATAACGCCCAAACGTTTTGCCGCTTCCAGATTAGCCTGGTCTTCCGGGCGACCATAAGCGACTATGCTTGTGCTTAATTGCTGCTGTCTGGCGGCTCTTGCGACCGAGCCGCCAATCAAACCAACCCCAATCACACACAGCTTATCAAACATGCGCCAACACTTCGGTCAGGGCCCGCAAGAACTGCTGGTTTTCTGCCTCAGTACCAATGCTGATGCGTAGGTGGTTAGGCAGTTGGTACACGCCGACAGGACGCACAATCACGCCTTTATGGAGCAGAGCCTCATAAAGCGGTTGTCCGGGACGCTGCATGTCCACTGCCACAAAATTGCCCGCCGAAGGTATCCATTCTAAGCCCAACGCCTTAAAGCCTTCGGTCAGTTGCTGCATCCCGTTAGTGTTGACTGCCACAGTTTGCTGTAAATGTTCAAAGTCTGCCAAAGCCGCTTCGGCAGCCACCAAGGCCAACGAATTATTGTTAAACGGTTGGCGCACACGGTTTAACAAATCCGTCAGTGCCGGGCTGGACATGCCATAACCGACACGCAATCCCGCCAAACCGTAGGCTTTTGAGAAGGTGCGCGTAATCAGCAATTGCGGGAATTCTGCCAGCCAATCGATGGAATTGATCGGGTCCGTGGCGCCGACAAACTCAAAATAAGCCTCATCCAACACGCACACCACCGTATCCGGCAATGCGGCAATAAATTCCCGCAATTGCGCTTGGGATAACAAAGTGCCAGTGGGGTTATTGGGATTGGCAACAAACACGACGCGGGTTTGCGGCGTAATCGCCTGCAACATGGCTGTTAAGTCGTGACCATAATTGAGCGCGGGTACAACTACGCCTGTTGCGCCCGCCGCTTGCGTCACTAGGGGATAGACGGCAAACGCATGTTGTGAAAAAACGGCTTCTAAACCCGGGGCTAAAAAAGCCCTCGCGACCAATTCCAAAATTTCATTTGAGCCATTACCCAAGGTGATATGCTCGGGAGTCAGCGCGTATTTGTTAGCCAAGGCTTGCTTTAAGGCAAAACCGCTGCCATCAGGATATAAAGCCAATTCGGGCAATGCTTGGGTAATCGCCGCCAAGGCTTTTTTGCTAGGCCCTAATGGGTTTTCATTAGAGGCCAGCTTAATAATATGGCTAATGCCTAATTCGCGTTCCAATTCGCTAATCGGCTTGCCCGCCTGATACGGGACTAATTGCTGTACGCCAGCCAGCGCCAGCTTATATAGAGTGTTTGTTGTCATGATGCAGTTATAAGTCAGTTGCGTCGCTTGGCGACTACAAAACAGCCTTGGGATAAGAACCCAATAATTTAAAAATCTTAACGCTTTCTTTTACCTTATCTAAAGCCAAGGCCACTTCCTCGTCTTCGCAATGTCCGTCTATATCAATAAAGAAAATATAACTCCACAAAGCCTGACGTGACGGGCGGGATTCAATATTCACCATATCAATCCCCAATTTCGCCAAAGGTTCCAGCATTTTGTACAACGCCCCAGGCTGGTTGTCGGTAGACACCACCATCGTGGTTTTATCGTTGCCTGTAGCCGAAGGTGATTGCTGCCCGATAATCATAAAGCGCGTCGTGTTATTGGGTTCGTCCTCAATATTTTTTTCAATAATATCCAGGTTATAAACTTCCGAAGCCGCAATCCCTGCTATTGCTGCCGTAAATGGATTCAACGCCGCCAAGCGTGCCGCCTCGGCATTACTGTTCACGGCGGTTAAGCGGGCATGGGACAAATGTTTGTCCAGCCACTGCCGACATTGCGCCAAGGATTGTTGGTGTGAAAACACTTCGGTAATATCTGCCAAACTGCCAGAACGCCCCATTAGGTTTTGATGCACCCTGATTTCAACCTCGCCGCAAATCTGCAACGGCGACGTTAAAAACCGATCTAAAGTATGGCTAATCACACCCTCGGTGGAGTTTTCAACCGGCACCACGCCAAACTGGCATTTATTAAGCTCCACGGCACTAAAAATTTCATTAATCGTCGGCACGGGAATGGTCTTAACGGCATGACCAAAATGCTTAAACGCCGCTTGTTGGGTAAACGTGCCTTCTGGCCCTAGAAACGCAATGTCCATAGGTTTTTCCAAGGCCAAACACGCCGACATCAATTCCCTAAAAAAGCGCACCGTCGTGTGGTCTGACAGCGGCCCTTGGTTAAGCTCCATAATCCGCCTTAACACCAGCGATTCCCGATCTGGGCGATAAAATGTCCCTTGCTCGCCTTGCGCAATTTTGGTTTTAGCAACCTCCATCGCATAACAGGCACGTTGGTTGATTAATTGCAAAATTTCTGCATCGACAGCATCTATTTTGTCGCGTAACTCAGAAAGGGGAATAACTGATGACATTGCGCTTGCTCTAATTATTATTGTTGCGTGGTAATCGCCGACTTGCCTCTACAGCCAGAGGGCCAACAGGCTTAGTGGGTACGTTCAAATTCCGCCATAAAATCGATTAAGGCTTGTACGCCCGCATCAGTCATGGCATTGTAAATACTGGCGCGCATTCCGCCGACCGAACGGTGGCCTTTTAATTCAAACAAGCCATTGGCTTCGGCAGCCGCCAAAAATGGCTTGTCCAAGGCTTCATCCGCCAAAATAAACGGTACGTTCATGCGTGAACGCACGGCAACATCCACAGGATTGCTGTACAGGCTAGACTGGTCTATCGCCGCATACAATTTTGCCGCTTTGGCGATATTGTGCTGCTCAATCGCCGCCACGCCGCCTTGGGCTTTCAGCCATTTCAACACCAAGCCCACCAAATACCAGTTGTAAGTTGCCGGGGTATTAAGCATGGACTCGTTTTTGACCTGTTCGGCGTAATTGAACACCGAAGGCGTCAGTTTAGTCGCATGACCGACCAAATCATCACGCACGATCACGACCGTTACGCCCGCAGGGCCCATATTTTTTTGCGTACCCGCATAAATCAACCCAAACTGGCTGACATCAACAGGGCGCGACAAGATATTGGAGGACATATCAGACACCAAAGTCAGCCCTTGTGCATCGGGAATGCCTTGGAATTCGACACCGTGGATGGTTTCATTGGAGGTATAGTGCAAATAGGCCGCATCGCTATCCAAGGCCCAAGTCGCCGCATCGGGGATACTGGTAAATTTGGTGTCTTCTGAACTGGCGCTGACCAGCACATCGCAATAGGCTTTAGCGTCTTTAATGGCTTTTTCTGACCATGCGCCTGTTTTGATGTAACACGCCTTGGTTTTGCCGTTTAAAATATTTTGCGGGATAAAAGAAAATTGTGCCGACGCGCCGCCTTGCAAAAACAGCACTTTATAATTTTCAGGCACCGCCATCAATTCGCGCAAATCAGCTTCCAGTTCTTTGGCAATCAACGAAAAATGCTTGCCGCGATGGCTCATTTCCATCACCGACATGCCACTTCCCTGCCAATCCAGCATTTCTTGCTGCGCTTGGAGTAAAACCGATTCAGGAAATGCGGACGGGCCGGCACTAAAATTATAAACTCTGGACATGCTGATTCTCTTAGGTTTTAAGTTAAATACGTCGCTTAACGCGGCTTGGGGTGTTGCATTACAAATACAGGGTCAGGTGTTCACACCGACCTAAACTGGTTTTATCTGTTGGGGTAATTGGCCTTGCCACTTTCGACAAATGCCACCAATTCGGCAAAAGACGGGCATTTGCTTTTAACATCTGCTAAATTAAGATACTCCATTATTTTTTCATTATGCAACGCATGGTTATATAAAGGTCTGGGCTTGTCGATCCTGCTCAAGCTTTGCAAAACCTCTTTAGGATTTTTTATGTCTTCTGGACTACCATCAATTTTGTTATGCGGCCAACTAGAGATAACATTTTTAACGGCTTTTATGTCCGCCAGTATCCATGCTTCAATTTCTTCCGTTGGGATTAAAATACAAATTTGTTTAGTGTTAATGCCTGCCTTATTTATAATTCGATCAGCAACTTTTTCATATACGGATTGATAAGAGCTTTTATCCCTATCGTGACAAATAATGAATTTTCTAAACTTGGCTTGGTTACTATAAGTATTGAGAAATCTAGCTCCCTTATTCAACATATTTCCACAACTACCAAAACCCTTACCTTCTATAGTAAGAGGCTTATCACCTGCCAGCCGTTTAATCAGAATTTTTAAGCACTTAACATCGCTATCATCCTCAGCAATAACGACATACATTACTCATCATCCATCGCATCAATAAAGTCAAACAAAGCCCCTTCGTTCTTTATATAATCATAAATAAAAGGCAACCGCTCCGCATCCAAAGATGAAACCTTCGTACCGTTTTCAGTCATCCTGACTAACCTGATACTTTCAGGCGGCACTAAATTAATCACATCGGGTGAATGGGTGGCGATAATGATTTGCCTGTTATAGGCTGCCCCATATTCAAAACACAGTGGCAATAATTTCTTTAACAAGCCAGAATGGATACCGTCTTCGGGTTGTTCTATCAATAAAGTGCTACAGTTGTCGTATAACAAGGCCAGCAATATGGCTAAAACGCGTTGTGTGCCGTAAGATAATTGGCGGTAGCTTACCGTTGAATTGACCATGACAAAGTTAACGGTAAAAAAACTATCTTCATCTTTAAGACCTAATCCGTGTTTTTCAATATCGATATGTTTAACAATATTTAAACCATTTTCACCAATCAGTGCGTTTAGCTCTTCCAGTGTTTCTTTATCTTCATGCCATAAATACAACAACTTCATTACTAATGATGGTTTGGTTTTATTTCTTTTAGCTAACCATTGTTTGTAACTACTGATATCAATATGCTCGGAATAACGATTTTGTACAGTATTTTCGTATACATCATCCAGCACATAATATTTGATTGCTCTTAAATAGTCATAAACTCTAATCAGAGCTGGATTGATCTTATTTTTTGGCATCAAAGAAAGCAAGGCACTTATCATAGACACATGAGAATCTAATGTAAGATAAAAATCTTCATTATAATGCCTGAACGCTTCATTCTCTCTTTCAGCAATAATCTGCCAGTTACCATTTATAAAACAAGACAAATTCTCAATTAACAAAATAGCGGATTCAGCAACTGTTTTCAATTCGTATTTAAACAGCTCATTCTCAATTAAAAACTCAATTTCAAAATTAGGTTCTAAATCAGTAGAAAAATACTCACATAACTCTTTAGATACCCCAAACTGCGCCCACCACTCAATCGCCTTCAAGACATTAGTCTTACCCGCCGCATTACGCCCAATTAGCGCAGTTACGCCATCCAGCTCTATGTCAGTATCTTCGCACGACAAAAAATTGCGGATATGTATTCTTTTCAGCATGACTGGCCTTGGGTTAATTTTGGGTAAAGACGTTGCAATGCAACGTCTCTACGCGCGATGGCTTACTCGTCTAAGTCTTGGACATCATCTACCGAATCATCGGCATCCACTGCACTCAAATCTTGCACCTCATCCAAACCTTCGGCATCCTCTTGGTCATCCACACCCGCCAAACCGGCAATCCTATCCACACCTATCACTTTTTCCTTTTTGTCCAAGCGGATAATCGTGACACCTTGGGTGTTGCGCCCGACCACGGATATGCCGTCAACACGGGTGCGGACTAAAGTACCGCCGTCGGTAATCAGCATGATTTCATCGTTATCATTGACCAACACTGCGCCGACCACATCGCCGTTACGCGCCGAGGTTTGAATCGCGATCAAGCCTTGTCCGCCGCGTTTGTGGCAGGTGAATTCTTCAAGTTTGGTGCGTTTACCGTAGCCGTTTTCGGTGATGTTCAGCACCGTGCCTTCGGTGGCGATAATCAACGAGATAATCCGCTGCCCTTCTTGTAAGCGCATACCGCGCACACCCGAAGCTGTGCGCCCCATAGAGCGCACGTCTGCTTCGTTAAAGCATACGGCTTTGCCTGTGCTGCCAAACAACAAGACGTTTTGTTGCCCGTCCGTGACCGCGACACCGACCAAACTATCGCCTTCTTTAAGGTCGATGGCGATTTTTCCGGTCGCGCGTTGGCGTTCAAATTCGTTGAGCGGGGTCTTTTTGACCGTGCCTTGTGCGGTTGCCATAAAAATGAATTTATTGTCGGTAAATTCACGGATAGGCAGAATGGCGTTGATTTTTTCGCCTTGTTCCAAGGCCAACAAATTGACAAACGGTTTGCCCCGCGCGGCGCGGCTGGCAACGGGCAGTTGGTAAACTTTTAGCCAATACACTTTGCCTAAGGATGAGAAGCACAAAATGGTGTCGTGGGTGTTGGCGACGATCAGCTTATCGACATAATCCAATTCTTTGGTGGCAGTCGCCGATTTGCCGCGACCACCGCGCCGTTGGGCTTTGTAATCGCTTAAGGGTTGGGATTTGACATAGCCTTCGTGCGACATGGTGACTACCATGTCTTCTTCGGTAATCAAATCTTGTTCGGACAAATCCAATTGGTTTTGGATGATTTCGGTGCGGCGCGGGTCGGCATATTGGTCTTTAATCGCCACCAGCTCTTCCCTGACTACTTCCATCAGGCGCGTATCGCTGCCCAAAATCGCCAGATATTCATCAATTTGTTCCAACAATTGTTTATATTCATTGACGATTTTATCTTGTTCCAAACCTGTCAAACGGTGCAGACGCAAATCCAAAATCGCTTGGGCTTGGGTTTCAGACAACCGGTAAACGACATCTAACAAGCCGAATTCAGCAGTGAGGTCTTCGGGGCGCGAACGTGCGGCATCGGCGCGGTCCAGCAAGGCCAACACCAAACCTGCATCCCAGGTTCTTGCCAACAAGCCTTCTTTAGCTTCGGCAGGATTGCTGGCAGCTTTAATCAGGGCGATCATGTCGTCGATGTTCGCCAACGCAACCGCCAAGCCTTCTAAGATGTGCGCCCGTTCTCGCGCACGGCGGAGGTTATAAATGGTGCGCCGGGTCACGCACACGCGGCGGTGGTCGATAAACGCGCTGAGGATTTCGCTTAAATTCATGCAATGCGGACGACCGTCCAGCAAAGCCACCATATTGATGCCAAATACGGTTTGGAATTGGGTTTGTTTGTAGAGGTTGTTCAACACCACTTCCGGCACTTCGCCACGGCGCAATTCAATCACCATGCGCATACCGTCTTTGTCGGACTCGTCGCGCAAACCGGAAGTGCCTTCTAGCTTGCCTTCTTTAACCAATTCGGCAATTTTTTCTAGTAAGCGTGCTTTGTTGACTTGGTAAGGC
>JABFST010000476.1 GCA_013140465.1 Methylococcaceae bacterium | reverse complement strand
GGTTGGGACATAACTCATTCTCGAAATGCAAAACAGGGGAGGGCATTCCTAGGTTGAAGGTGAGCTAGGGGAATGCCGTTTAATCTGTGGGTCTTGTGAAATTCCATACAGATTGGCCTGTTTTAGCAATAATGAAGCCATGTTTTGTAATGTTTTTTAAGCTATTGATTTTGTTTATTAATTATTTTTGTAATAATATAGGGATAAGGTGGGCGTTTGGTTTTTGTGGGATATGACCTAGTGCTTAAGGCAATTGGCCTACTTGTTGGGAGTCTGCCGCTATGTTTTATGTACAAGGCATTATTGCCTAAACTTACCCCACCAACTCCTTCACGGCATCGACATTGCGGAAAAACACTTTACCCGGGCTTAAGTGCTGCAAAAAATCGGTCTTTTTTAATTTATCCAAGACCGGGCCTTTGGCTTCGGAGATGTTTAAGGTTTTGCCCGCACGTTGCAGTTCGTGGTTGATGTTTTCCAAGGTTTCTAGCGCGGTGGTGTCTATGTCGCTGACCGAGGTAAAAATCAGCACCACATGGCGGGTGTCGGGTTGGCGTTTTAGCTCTGCCGCCAAATAATCTTCAATATAATTGATGTTGGTGAAGGTGATGTTTTCATCGACGCGCAACAGCAATAAATGCCGCCAGGTTTCGACTTGATGGCGCTTAATGTTGCGGAACTGTTCGGTGTTGGGGATGCGGCCCACGACGGCGATATGCGGGTGGCTGGTTTTTCTGAGATAGCTGATAAAAGTCAGCAATATGCCTAAGCTGATGCCTTCTTCAATACCCAACGCCAACACGCCCACTAATGTGACCAGTTCGGCTATGCCGTCGCCTTGGTCGTATTCCCAAGTTTCAATGATATTGCCTAGGCGCACCAAGGGCGTGATTGCCACCAAAATGATTGCGGCTAATGCGGCTTTGGGGATAAAGGCAAACCATGCGCTACAAAACACCACGGCTAAGGCCAGCAAACCCGCCGCAATCAGCATCGCCATTTGGCTGCGAGCACCCGCCGAATAATTCACCATTGTCCGGCTAAACCCACCCGCCACAGGCATACCGCCTACCAGCGCCGATGCCAAATTAGCCGTACCCAAGGCGATGAGTTCTTGGTTGGGGGCAATTTTTTTGGCACTTAGGTTTGCCGTCACTTTGGCGATAGCGACACTTTCTACATACGCGATCAACGCAATAAAGGCCGCACTGGGGAGCAATAAGCGCCAATGGCCCTCGCTGACAAAAGCCAAGCTGAGCTTCGGCAAGCCAGAAGGTACAGTGCCGACGACCGTGACTTGATGGCTGCTGTGCAAGCCCCAATATGCCACTGCCAAGGTTGCCAACAACACGGTCAGTAACGGTCCGCATTTGCTGATGGCAGTCACTATGGGCATTGACAGCCCGGCTTTTTTTAAGAGCTTAGGCAAGGGCTGGGCAAACATCAGCAACAGCACCAAGCTTAAACTGCCCAATAACAGCGTCGTGGTGTCAAAAGCCAGCACATAATTCAGGTAACAGGGTATTTCAACGCCACAGTCCACGGCTTTTAACCCGATTAACTGCGGTAATTGGTTGATAATAATCAAAATCGATGCGCCGCTGGTAAAGCCTGTGAGTACCGGATGGCTGATGAAATTCACCAAGCCCCCCATGCGCAACATCGCCATCAACAGCATGATTAGCCCGCATTCCGCCGATAATATCAATGCACTTGCTACGGGTTGTCCTAAGGCGCTGATCTCAGGGTTTTGTAACACACTGGCGATCATAATGGCGGCGATGGACACCGGCCCGACTGACAACGCGCGGCTAGTGCCTAGCACGACATAGATGATAGGCGGCAAAATGCTGGCATACAAACCTAATTGCGGCGGTATGCCCGCCAAGATGGCGTAGGCGATGCCTTGGGGAACCAGCAAAATTGCCGTAATCACCCCTGCAAACAAATCGCCGTTTAAGTCTTGGCGCGTGTAGGTTTTTAGCCAGCCGATGATAGGCAGGTAGTGGCTTAAGCGCGATAAGGTCGATGCGGTGGTCATGGTGTGTTTGGTTTAGGGCGTTGTTGTTTATCGGTTGGGTGTGGCACGCTTGAGAGGCTGTGAAAGTATTTCAAATACTCACAAAAAGGTGTTTTTTATTTTCGTAAGCCTTTGTTTTAAGTAGTGACTGAAGTGAAAAAACTTGTTTTTTCACTCCGATGAGCAAGCTTACGTTAATTCTTTCACAGTCTCTTGAGCGTGGGACAATCTTAGCCTTGTAGGCCGGAATAAGCCGCTTTGAGCGTAAGCGAAAAGGGGTGTTTCCGGCAAATCGTGGGCGCGGTGTGCCGGAAACGGCTGTTTTCACTCGCGTTCAAACAGCCTTATTCCGGCCTACACGGCTGGGGCATACAACGTAGCTTGTTTCAATCCTTATCCACCCACTTTTTGGCATAAGATTCCAAATGCGGAATATCAAAACGATAGCCTTTCAGCATCAAATGCCAATACATCCAAGGAAAGCCCAGTTTTTTGCCTAACCACCAGATATAGCGGTTGGCTCTAGGGTCTAGCCAAGGAAACGACGGGGTCACTTTTCCGCCGTAAGCAAATTCCGCCAAAATCACCGTGCTTAACGAGGTTGTTAATGGGCATGAGCCATAACCGTCATAGCCTTCGGCAAGGGCTTTACCCGCTTGTAAGGCGAAAATATTGTCTACAACCACAGGCACTTGTTTTCTGACGGCGGCAGCGGTTTTGGCGTTGGGTGTGGAGGTGGCATCGCCTAAGCCAAAAATATTGGCGTATCTAACGTGCTGCAAAGTGCGGTCGTTTACCTCTATCCAACCCGCCGCATTGGCTAAGGGGCTGGCCTTAATAAAATCGGGTGCGCTTTGGGGTGGGGTGACGTGGATCATGTCGAAGGGTTTGACCACTTGCGTCTTATTGCCATCCGCGTCGGTGCTTTCAAAAGTGGCGGTTTTGTTAGGGCCGTCGATAGCGACGAGATTGTGGTTAAAGTGGGTTTTAATCCCATATTGGGTAACGATTTTGCTTAAGGCTTTGGCAAAAAACGGGATACCGAATATTGCGGGGCCAGCATTGCAAAACTCTAAGGAAAACTTGTCCAAAATGCCTTTTTTACGGAAACGGTCGGCAGCCAGATACATGATTTTTTGCGGCGCACCTGCGCATTTGATCGGCATGGTGGGTTGGGTGAACAAGGCCACGCCCGAAGTCATGGCTTGAATACATTCCCAAGTGTATTCCACGGTGTCAGCCGAATAATTGCTGCATACTTGGTTTTTGCCTAAGGTTTCTGTTAAACCGGAAATTTTCTGCCAATCCAGCTGTAAACCGGGGCAAACCACCAAATAATCGTAGCTGATGCGCGCGCCTGAGCGCAAAACAACGCTATTTTGTTCAGGCAAAAAGCTGTCGGCATAGTCTTTTATCCACTTAACGGTCGGATGGATTAAGTCGGCTTCGTTGCGGGTGGTTTGTTTCATGGTATATGCACCACCACCAATAATAGTAAAGCCAGGTTGGTAATAATGCTTTTCGGACGGCTCGATGATGGCTATATCGATGTTGCTGTCCATGCGGCGCATATTATTGGCGACGGATACGCCAGCTGCGCCGCCCCCGACGATTAAAACAGTGTGGTGTGGGTTTGACATAAGGTTCTCGGTTTTTATTATTGGGTTAATGGATTGCTTGTCGCCGCGCAGTTGGGAAACAGCAAAAAAACACCCCCCCGGCTTAAAGGAGGGTGTGTTATAGAGAACATAGGAAGTAAAGCGACATTAAATCCCCCTCACCCTACCCTCTCCCTGAGGAGGGTGTCGTAAAAGGTCGGTTGTTCACACTGTAAAGAAGCATAACATTTTGATTTTGTTGGGTTACGCCGCGCTAATCCAACTTAAATTCAGGCTTTTACGACACCCTCCTGAGGGAGAGGGAGTTTAATGTAGATTTATCAGCTTCGGACTCTATAAGAGGATTAAACAGCTGTGGCGGGGCTTATGCCTGTTGCCATGCTTCAAAACCACCCGCCATAGACAGCACGTTTTGATAGCCCAGTTCTTGCATGGTTTGCGCCGCCATCGCCGAACGTCCGCCAGTGCGGCAATAAATCAGCACGGCTTTGGATTTGTCCGCCAATTCGGGTGTGGTCGCCAACCTAAATTCCAACACGCCCCTAGGCACTAATACGGCGTTGTCGATATGGCCAGCGGCGTATTCGCTTTCTTCGCGGGTGTCCACCAACACAATATTGCCTTCAGCCAGCAAGTGCTTGGCGGTCGCGACAGGCACTTCAGTAATGTGTTGCTTGGCTGCCGCCACTTTGTCTTGCACGGTTAGTTCGTTGCGGATAGGGCGGCTGGTGTCGCGCACGGCGACGGCATCTTGGCGTTCGTTTTCGTCCAAACCGCAATAACGGTTGGCAGGAACGGCCTCGTCTATCAACCGGGGTTTGGGCAAATTGAGGTTGTTCATAATCTCAATAAACTCTTCGCGGCTTTTGCCCGCCAAACGCGGATTGGTGGTGCGTTCCTGCATAATGTTGCTGACCCAACGTTGTTGGTAATCATGGCCTGGGTATACCAAGGTATCATCAGGCAAGGTAAACAGGCGTTGGGTAATGCAGTCGTATAACGCGCCCGGATCGCCGCCTTGGAAATCGGTGCGTCCACAGCCGCCAATAAATAAAGAATCACCTGTAAACAAGCGGTCACGCCATAAGAATGAAATGCTGCCGCGTGTATGGCCTGGGGTGGCGATGACTTTAATGTGTTCGGATTCGCCTAAGGTAAAAATGTCGCCGTCTTGGATTTGCACGTCGGCGGTGGCAGCGCCACACAAATGGCTGACCGCAGTTTGTGCGCCCAAGCGTTGGCGCAACAAACCGCTGGCGGTGATGTGGTCGGCATGGACATGGGTTTCTAAAGTATATTTAAGCTGCAAGCCGTGGCTTTCCAACAAGGCGACATATTCATCGATATGGGTGTTGACTGGATCAATAAACGCGGCTTCTTTGCTGGCAGGGTCGGCAATCAAATAAGTGTAAGTCCATGTTTCAGTGTCAAATAATTGTTTGAAAATCATTGTTATATCTCCAGTGGTGGTTGTTATTATCTCAGAATATTAAAAGCAACCGCCATGCCAACATCTAAAAATAAGATGAAGTGGCGGTATTGTTGGGGTGCGTTGTGGGGTGGGGTGTTTGGCGTGGGCAAAGGTGTTTCGGCAAATGTTTCAGTGAAACGTTTGTTGTTTCAACGCTGTTTCAGTTGTCTGCGGTGAAACAGGGCTTAACGGGGATGGCGGCTGTTGGTGGCGTGTGCTTGCGTAGGATTTATTGTAGGTCGGGTTACGCTATCGAGATTGTGAAAGTATTTCAAATACGCACAAAAAGGTGATTATTTTTCGTAAGCCTTTGTTTTAAGTAGAGACTGGAGTGAAAAAACATGTGTTTTCACTCCGATGAGCAAGAGACTGTGAATGTATTTCAAATACTCACAAAAAGGTGTTTTTTATTTTGTAAGCCTTTGTTTTAAGTAGAGACTGGAGTGAAAACACATGTTTTTTCACGCCGATAAGCAAGAGACTGTGAAAGTATTTCAAATACTCACAAAAAGGTGTTTTTATTTTCGTAAGCCTATGTTTTAAGTAGAGATTGGAGTGAAAAAACATGTGTTTTCACTCCGATCGCTAACCCGATCTATACGATTGGTAGGATTAATCAGGATGTCGGGAGTGTGGTAGGCGTTAGACGGGTTTGCAAAACAACGCCGCTTCGGCTTTTCTGCGCCGGACTAAGCCCGCTAGCCCGTGGTTAGTGTATTTGCCAAATTGTTCGGCAACCCAAGCCACATCATCCCAGCGGTCGTCCGAGTCGCACACACGCGTAATAGAGTTGAAGTTGGCGCCTTGGTAAAAACCTGCGCCTAAATTATAGGCAAAGCTATACAGCGCACTGTGTTGGTTGCTGTTCATTTTTGCCCAATTTGGGATTTTGCTTAAAGATGGCGTACATTTTTCTCCTATATGGTCAGCCAAGCATTCACTGGCTCGCTCTTCGGTGATCGTGTCGCCTTTTTTAACGTGTGTGCCGTTTGGATAGACGGTAGTCCCGTAACCTATGGTGGGCAGTTGCCAATGGGTAATCGGATCGGGGTAGGCATCGCTGCGGAAGCCTTCAAATTCTTTGATTAAGTCTAGGGCCGCTTCGGGGATAGTGTTCATCATTCATGTCCTCAAAAGTAAGTTAGGTAGTCTGGCTTTATAAGGTCACAGGACTCTTTCGGCAAACGTCTTGCTCTAGTCCACGCCCTACAGAGCTGGGGGGAATCAAACCTTGGAACTCTGCCATTTAAGCGTTCTGTGCCTAAAACTAAGATGCCCTGTATACGGCTGGCGTCGTCGTCAAGAACCTTAGTCGGCTGATGATAGACTGCTTAAAGCTTTTAAACAGCAACTATTCCACACTAAAATGGTAAATATTACCCATATTGCTTAAATTTGGCCCGATAACCGTAGCCGCTTGCCAGCCACCGCCCAACGCCTTGTACAGCGCCACTAAATCCTTAGCCACTTGCGCCAAACTGTCGGTTTGTTCGCGTTGGCTTTGGTAAAGGGCTTGTTGGCTTTGCAACACATCCAGAAACAGCGTCAAGCCTTTGCTATAGCGTTCATTCGCCAGTTGCACCGCGACTTGATTGGCGGCAACAGCTTGGTTTAGGCTGGCTAGGCGGCGGTAGCCGTTGCTGTACGCGACCAGGGCATCTTCCACTTCTTGGAACGCGCTTAAGATAGTGGCTTGATACGCCAATTGCGCTTGTTCGGCTTGAGCTTTTTTGCTGGTGATATTGGCGTTAATTTTGCCCCAATTAAACAGCGGCATCGATAACGAGGCGGCGGTGGACCACGATTTGCCTATCGGCGTAAAGTCGGTGATACGCATGTTTTGCAGCCCCAAAAACGCCGCCAGATTGACTTTCGGGTACAACTCGGCGGTGGCGACACCAATATTGGCGGTGGCTGCCGCCAATTGGCGTTCGGCTTGGCGGATGTCGGGCCGCCTTTGCAACAGTGTAGACGGCAGTTCGGCAACTGCGGTCAGCGGCAATTGGGGGATAGCACCGATGGCAGTCAAACGGCCTTGTAAGGCGTTCGGTTCCCGGCCCAGCAAGATGCCTAGCGCGTGGATGGCTAGCGCGGCGGCGGTTTCATAGCTGGGCAAGGCTGCCGTTAGGTTGGCGAGTTGGGCTTGTGCCTGTGCGACTTCCAGCTCGGTGGTAAAACCCGCTTGCTGGCGGATTTGAGTGAGTTCCACCGTCGCTTGTTGGGCGGCAATATGTTGGTGGGTGAGGGCGATGAGCTGTTGGTTGGCGCGTAGGCTGATGTAATTGGCTGCTACGTCGCCCAATAAGCTAACCACTACGGCATGGCTGTGTTCCTGCTCGCTTTCGACGGTGGCATCTGCCGCTTCCAACGCACGGCGCACGCCGCCAAAAAAATCCAACTCCCATTGCGCATCAAAACCCATCTGAAAAATATTGATGGTCTGGTTGCCGATGCCAAAACCGCCACCCGCCGCCGAGCTGCCATTGGTTTGCGCGGCACTGGCGGAATTGTTAAAACGTCGGCTGGCATTGCTTTTTGCCGATACGCTGGGTAAGCCCAATGCCAAAGTTGCCCAACGCTGGGCGCGGGCATCTTTAACGCGCAACGCGGCTTGTTGCACATCCAAATTGGCGATGAGTGCATCGCTGACCAAACGGTTTAACACCGGATCGTGAAACTGCTGCCACCAACGGTTAGCATCCACTTGGCTGGCGGGGGCGTTAATCGCTGTCCAGTGTGTAGGTACGGCAAGCTCGGGGCGGCGGTAATCGGGGCCTACCGTACACGCGCCTAGAG
>JABFST010000435.1 GCA_013140465.1 Methylococcaceae bacterium | reverse complement strand
GGTTATGTACGCATCAGCAGCTTCCAGTCCGGCACTGGCGAAGGACTTAAAGAGTCCATAACAACCCTGAAAAAAGACAACGGCGGCGCACTGAAAGGCTTGGTGCTAGACTTAAGAAATAATCCCGGCGGTGTCTTAAATGCGGCAGTAGAAGTCAGTGATGCGTTCTTAAAAAGCGGTCTGATCGTCTACACCGAAGGCCGTATTGAAAACTCAGAAATGCGCTTTAATGCCGCCGCTGATGATCTGATAGATGGTGCGCCGATAGTCGTGCTGATTAACGCCGGTTCGGCTTCGGCCTCTGAAATTGTCGCGGGTGCGTTGCAAGACCAAAAACGCGCGGTGATTATGGGTGAAAAATCGTTTGGCAAAGGTTCCGTGCAAACTATCTTACCCACCAGCAATGGCGCGGCAGTTAAGCTGACAACGGCGCGTTACTTTACCCCGTCAGGACGGTCAATCCAAGCTGAAGGCATAGAACCGGACGTGGTTTTGGCCAGGGTTAAGCTTGAATCTTTAGATAAGCCCGATTTTGTTTCCGTCAAAGAAGCCGACTTGACGCACCATTTGCAAAACAGCAAGACCCCAGCAAACGGCAAAAAAGATGCCCAAGAGAAAGACAAAGAAGAGAGTTTGGATATGCAAGACTATGCCTTGCATGAAGCCCTCAACTTGTTAAAAGGCATTAGCATTATCAAAAGATAAGCCCTGCTTTTCTTTACCCCAAAAAAAACCGGCGCCAGGCAACTGGCGTCGGTTTTTTTATGTTACCTCACCTAAAAAGTGCGGGCTAAGGCTTATAACAGCAAGCTATCGTCTATGGCAATAAAACGGTCAGCCGCATTTATCAACGAGGGCGCGGTTAGCGCCAACACCCCGTACACTTCCGTAGCGGCGGCGTAATGGCTGCGCACTTTATTAAGCAGCAGGTCAAAATCACCGTCACCCGACAACAAGATAATCACATCTGCTTGGGCGGCATAATCCAGCATATCTAAGGTGATGCCTACATCCCAATCACCTTTAGCCGAGCCATCACTGCGTTGGATGTAAGGCTTAAGCTTGATGTCAAAGCCAATGTTTTTAAGGGTGCTCTGAAAGCCTTGTTGCTTGCTGTCACCTTTGTCGATCGCATAAGCCAAGGCTGCAATCACTTTTCGGTTGGCGGTCGCCCGCTGCCAAAAGGCACGGTAATTAAATTGTCGCCGAAAGCTTTGGCGCGTGGTGTAGTAAATGTTTTGCACATCGACAAAGATGGCAATCGTTTCCATACCCTTATTTGATAAAAGAACAGCAATAGTCGGTAGGGGTGATTATTTTTACCGTAAATGACGCATTCGCAGGTACGTCGAATGATTCGCCACCGACTACGCGTTGCCATTGTTCCGAGCCAGGCAGCAACACCTCAAGCAAACCATCGGTAATTTCCATCAACTCTGGGTCGGCGGTGTTAAAGGTGTATTCACCCGGCAACATAAAGCCCAAGGTTTTGCTTGAGCCATCAGCAAAGACGAGTGTGCGGCTGGTGACGTTGCCATCGAAGTAAACATTGGCTTTTTTGATGACAGTGACGTTATTGAATTCTGACATGGGTATCCTTAATAAGTAGCTGAGTAAGAGTTAATCTGTGCGGCGTAATTGGCGGCAATGCCAGTTGGCACGCATCAGAGACTGTGAAAGTATTTCAAATACTCACAAAAAGATGTTTTTTATTTTCGTAAGCCTTTGTTTTGAGTAGAGACTGAATTGAAAAAACATGTTTTTTCACTCCAAGGTGTTTTTTATTTTCGTAAGTATTTGATTTAATTATAGACTGGAGTGAAAAAACAAGTTTTTTCACTCCGATGCGCAAGCTGACGTTAATTCTTTCACAGTCTCATCAGATTGGGAGGGAATCATAGCAGATTGTGGGGCCGATAGGCGATTTCCAGAATTGATTTCCGCCATTTCATGTAGCTTTAAGGCGATTAGCCCGTATGCTAAGCTAGGGCGCAAAAGGCGACGTATTGCGGCAGCAAGGAGGGAAACACTTGGCGGGATAACAGTTGCCGCAAACCAGTTTAGGAGACAGTGTTTGGGAATTACTATCCAGAACCATTGGCGCGCCCTAGAGGATTCGAACCTCTGACCTCGGCCTCCGGAGGGCCGCGCTCTATCCAGCTGAGCTAAGGGCGCAAATGAATTGCGGTTTTGTTGGAGCGGTGTGGGTTTAACCGTAAACATTCAGTCCCCCTCCTTAAAAAGGAGGGGTTAGGGTGTAATGCTTCAGATGAACTTAGACGTGGTCAATAAGGGAAATGGGTTGAAAGCGGTTATTATGCCTTAAGGCACAGAGCTTGGCGAAGGCACAAGACCAAACCAGACACTGTCCCCCATCATCTGAAAATTTTACGCTAAGCGCGAAACCGTTTTAGGCTCTTGCATAGCAATGGCAACCACCAAGGCCAATGCCGCACAACCGCTGACATAATAGCCAAACCACCCGGCATGTCCGGCACTTTTCAGCCATAACGCCAGATATTCGGCAGTGCCGCCAAACACGGCCACCGTCAGCGCATAAGGCAAGCCGACACCTAAGGCGCGTATATGCACGGGGAACAGTTCGGCTTTAACAATCGCGTTGACTGAAGAATAGCCGGAGATAATCAGCAATGCGGCGATGTACCACACCAAGGCCGAGGCCATCGTTTGCGCTTGCCCAAGCTGGTTAAGCAGCGGGACAGTAAAAAGGCTAGCCCCCGCACCAAAGGCAATCAGCATAAACCGCCGTCCGACAATATCGGATATAAAACCGTAAAGCGGTTGGATGACCATAAACACCAGCAAGGCGATAGCGGAAATAGTCGTGGCATCATCTTTACTAAAGCCGCTGGTGTTGACCAGGAATTTTTGCATGTACACGGTAAACGTGTAATACGACACCGTACCGCCCGCCGTCAGCGCCACCACGGTAAGCAATTGTTTAGGATAGTTGAGCAATTCCCGCAACTGGGCTTGGCGGCCTGACAAGGTGTGCTGTTCGACAAACGCCGTGGTTTCCGCCATATTGCCGCGCAAAGCCATTGCCAACACCGCCAACACAGCGCCGATCACAAACGGGATGCGCCAGCCCCATTGGTGCAGTTGGGCATCAGTCAGCAAGCCGTTTTGCAGGCTCATTAACAACAGCAATGCCAATAACTGCCCCAAGACAATAGTGACGTACTGGAAGCTGGAATAATAGCCACGCCGCTGGCTATGCGCCATTTCACTCAGATAAGTTGCCGAACTGCCATATTCGCCGCCGATGCTAAAACCTTGCAGCATACGCGCAAACACCAACAGCGCGGGGGCATAGCCGCCAATCACGGCATAACCGGGGGTACAGGCAATAATCAGCGACCCCAAACACATCAGGCACACCGACAGCAACAACGCACTCTTACGGCCTTTGCGGTCAGCCATACTCCCCAACAACCAACCGCCCAAGGGCCGAAAAATAAAGCCAACGGCAAACACAGCGGCATTATTAAGCAGTTGCGCAGTTTGGTCGCCTTCGGGGAAAAACGCAGGCGCAAAATACAAGGCAAAAGCCGCATAAATCGCCCAATCGAAATATTCGACCAAATTGCCAACTGAACCACTAAAAATATTGAGCAGGCGTTGGGGGTGGGTTAGTTGGGAGTGTGGGTTCACAGGCGTAGCGTTCCTGACATTTTATGAGCTATAAAATTGCCATTGTAGCCTTGTTCAGCGTTATTTGGGCTTGCACAAAAAAATTCGTTTTTGCCTAAGCAAAAGCTGTTCTTGGCAACAAAGCCCTTAAAACTTATCCGTGCTGTTCTGGTAATGCCATTGCTAGTGAGTTTTGGTGTATTACCAATTTGCGTAAGAGCCGGAAGAAAGCGGCTTCGTGTTTGATGGGTGGTTGGTAATAGTCAAGCAGGTCAGTCAGTTTTTTTATCGATGTCTTGGTATGAATCATTCCTGTCACCCTTGACCGCCGCAATTTGGGAGCCTCTATAATCACCCAAGGGCAACGCCACTTCGATGAGTTTTTTGGGGGTTGCTGTTCATACTAATTGGGGTGCGTGTTGTTGTAAGGCTTGTTCGGCGATTGGGCCGAAAAACTGCCGTGTCAGGCTAAAAAATGGGCTGAGGCCTTGCTGGCTAGGGATTAAGTCACAAGCAGCCAAGTCGTTTAAGCTCCAGTGCTTGGCTACGTGTTCTTCAAACAATTGATCCAGTTCGTCGTACCAACGACGGCGACGATTGGTTAAATAGCCGCTGTTAAGGTTAAGCAAAGCAATGGTGTAGTTGGCGCGATCTGTATCCGCGGCATTTAGATTGTCTCTTGCAACAATGCGCCCATCTGACAAATAGGCAAAGTAACGGGCGCAATCGGCATCGTGGCAGGATATGAACAAGGCCGGATCAAATTGGCTACGTTTGGCATGACCGCCAAACGCGTCTGGTTTTATAGTGTTCAAGTCGTCACTGCTTAAGGCGCTGGCCGCTAGATTGGTGTAATCAAAGGTCTGCCCAGGAAATTGGCTTTTTGGGCGTATGTGTTCGATGTGATAGCCCAAGCCTTCCAAATCGGCGCGGAGTTCTGAGTAGCAACACAAGCCGTATTGGTCATTGAGCAACTGTGCTTGCACTAGAGCCTTATCACCAAAATTGCGCCAACGGCTGCGGGCTTCGTCTTTGGTTGTCGGCGGGTGCTGGTGCGCTAGTGCTAGCCGAGAACCGCCGCTGTTTTGGGGGGAAATCGGCTTCATTGTTTTAATAACTCTTGTCGCTGGATGCTTCTTGCCAGTTTTTGCAATTGCGGATGGATTTTGCCAAACACAGTTTCCAGTTCAGCCAACAGGCTTATTGCGTCTGGTGTATTGTAGTGGCCTTGGTCTACCCATTCGGTCAGGCGTTCGAGTTTTTCCCGTTCGGCAACGGGCGGTTGCGGATTAACGTGCATGATGCTTTCCAATACATCGCTGCTGATTTCGCCATAGGATTCTGCTAAGGGCATGGTGGCGACATCACGACCGTTTGGGTCTTTTCCTAATAACCGGATGGATTCACGATGCACGGTGGAAAGCACTTGCGGACTGTGGGTGGTGACGATGAATTGGATGTTAGGAAAAGCTTCTTTTAGCGTATCCAGTACCACTTGCTGCCAAGCAGGATGCAAGTGCATATCTACTTCGTCAATCAGGATAATGCCGGGGCTTTCTTGGGCGGCGCGGTTGCCTAACATCGGGTTCAATTTGGTGGCCCTAAAAGCAATATCAGCGACGATGCCGATCATATTCCTGATGCCGTCACTGAGTATGGCAACAGGCAACTCGCCATGGTCATCGTGAACCGCCACTAATTCTTGCAGGTCTGCACTGTAAGCGAGTTCTTTCCAGCCTGATGGTTTCAGGCAAGCATTAATGGCGTTTTTGACCGATTCAATGTATTGGTCAAATTCGCCAGGAATATAAGGGATGTCATTTTTTATAGCTTTATAGCGTTGCTCAGACGCGGCAATATTCCAGTAGCGAAACCATTCGGCAAAGGTTTTGTAGCTTGAACCTGAATCCAAGCAATTGCTGTAGGCAATAGAGCGCGAAGTGGCTTGCAATCTGGGTTGCGTCAGTTTTTCCATTTGCCAAAGCCGACCTGTACCGTAATAAGCCAATACGGGTAACAATTCGCTGGTGTTTCCTGCACGGATAGCGTCTTGCATACGCTTGCCATAATCGATTAGATCTTTGGCATCTTTGATGGTAGTTTTTGATTTTGTAGGGTTAGATAATTTGCGTTGCCAGCTATCGTCCGCACCGATTTCTTCAGAAATACTTCCTGGAATCAAGCCTACGGCTTCTAAGCTCACACCGCCAATGGCATATTCCATTTCATTGCTTGTCGTTTCACGGATACGGTTTAGGCGTATGTCATTGGCGTGAAAATGTTTGCCCGTCGCTTCATCAAACGCGCCGACATAAGGGCCTAAAGCGATAGCAACCGCATCCAAGATTGCCGTTTTGCCGTAACCGTTGGGTGCGACCAACACTGTCAATTGTGGGTGGAAGTCGATTTCAATATCCGCAAAACAGCGGTAGTTGTTTAGTTTTAAACGGCTTAGTTTTAGAACTGACATCATTATCACCAAATACAGTGTAAGCCAGGCGTGGCGCGGAGTTTTTCATCGGCGGTAATCAACTGTGCGCGATGGGCGATAGCGGTGGCGGCTATCCATCGATCAGCCGGATCTCCATGCGCGACGATGCCGCTTTCTGCCAATGTGGCAATAGCAGGTGTTAGCGAAAGTACTGTTAAGCCCAATGATTCGACAATATCTTCCATGTAAGACGTTGGTGTTTGTTGTGCAGGCAGCACCAAGCGGTTTTTGCGGAACAACATGGCGATTTCCCAAAAACTAATGTCCACGCACGCCAGTTGGTTATGGTTACGCCCGGTTTCTAGGGCTTGCTTGGCGGCAATAGTCAGGCGTTGTTGTTGGTCGGCCCAGAACAGCAGGATGTGGGTATCACAGATTGTCAGCATCGCCCGTCCATTCTTCATCCAATGGCGCGAGAATATCGCCGACGATAACCGTGCCACGCAAAGCTTCCAAGCGTTTTAAGGCGGCTTCGCGTTTGCTTTCTTGGTTATCTGGAACGATGCGGGCAATGGTTTTGCCGTGGTGGGTAATCGAGATTTCTTGGCCTTGCTGCACTTGTTTAAGGTAATCGGGCAAGTGCTGGCGTAATTCGGTGACGTTGACTGAGTTCATATCCGTTCCCATTCTGTACAGTATTACTGTGCATTATAGGCGGTTACTGCTTTCTGTTCAGCTAATTTTCAGCGGTGTTGTCTAGCAACGGCACCACAAACTACGATGATTGATAACGCGGATCAGCTAAGCACAGCACTGTTCGGGGAGTCACTATTCAGAACCATTGGCGCGCCCTAGAGGATTCGAACCTCTGACCTCGGCCTCCGGAGGGCCGCGCTCTATCCAGCTGAGCTAAGGGCGCAAATGAATTGCGGTTGTGTTGGAGCGGTGTGGGCTTAACCAGCACCTGTCATCGGGAAAACGGTTTAGCCTAAACGGCTACACGCGGGTAAGTAGCCGCGTAGTATAACCCAACCAAGCCAATTTTACGATAGCATTGTACGGATGTTGGCAAGATTGGCCTTGCCGCGTTCTTTTTTGACTTCGGGGCTGAGTTGGTTTTTGTTGACCCATTCCAAATCATCGGGCGGCAATTCACTTAAAAAGCGGCTGGGTTCGCTTTCCGACACTTCGCCATAGCGTTTGCGGTGTGTGCAATAGCTAAAGGTGCAGGTGCGTTGGGCGCGGGTGATGCCGACATAGGCCAAACGGCGCTCTTCTTCGATGTTGTCGCTGTCTATGCTGCTTTGGTGCGGCAAGATATTTTCTTCAATGCCGATTAAAAATACATGCGGAAACTCCAAACCCTTGGCGGCGTGCAAGGTCATCAGGCTGACTTGGTCGCTGGCTTCGGCTTCTTCGTTGCGTTCCATAATATCCATCAATTGGATTTTGGCGACGATTTCCGCCAGGCTTTTCGGGCTGTCTTGGTCTTTGTCGGCAATACGCTTAAGCCACGCGATCAGGTCTTGGACGTTTTTAATCCGGCGGTCGGCGGATTCTTTGCTTTTACTGTCTTCTTTTAAAAACTGTTCGTAGCCGATTTGCCCCAGCAGCTGTTCGACTACGGCGAAAGTGTCGCCACGATCGATGCGGTCTTTGCTCTCTAGCAGCCACGCATGAAATTTTTGGAGGCGGTGGACGGCTTTTTCGGGTAATTTTTGGCTTAAGCCCAGTTCGGTGCTGGCGGCAAACAGGCTGATGTGGCGTTGGTTGGCGTAATCGCCGAGTTTTTCGAGGGTGGTGGGGCCAATTTCCCGTCTAGGGGTGTTGATG
>JABFST010000101.1 GCA_013140465.1 Methylococcaceae bacterium | reverse complement strand
TGTGCGTACAGGTAAAAAGGTACCGCTGCCTACATGTAAGGTGACAAACGTAGTGGCTATGCCTTTGGCCTTAAGTGCCGCCATCGTGTGGGTGTCAAAATGCAAGCCAGCTGTAGGCGCGGCAACAGCCCCGGCAGTTTGGGCAAACACCGTTTGGTAACGCGCGTAGTCAGATTCATCATCGGCGCGGGTAATATACGGCGGCAAAGGGATATGGCCGATTTGCGCCAAGATGTCTAATATCGGTGCGCCGAAAAATTCCAGCCTAAACAAATCTTCTGCCCTACCTTGCACGGCACACTCATAACCGTGGCCCAATTCGATAACCGCTCCCGCCTTAGGGGATTTGCTGGCCCGGACATGGGCGATGGCGTGTTGGTCGTCCAAAATGCGTTCAATTAAAATCTCAACTTTGCCGCCGCTCAGCTTGTTGCCAAACAAGCGCGCAGGTATGACTTTAGTGTCATTGAACACCAATAGGTCATGCTCAGTGAGTAAACTGACAAAATCGGAGAATTGCCTGTCTACAAGCTGACCCGTGTGCTTGTGTAAGCACAATAGGCGGCTGGCATCGCGCTGGGGCAGCGGTTTCTGGGCAATTAATGCGGAAGGTAAGAGGTAGTTAAAGTCGCTTTTTTTCATGGCGGCGATAGTATCAGGTTCGGCAACTGAAAACATCTAAAAAATAAACTAGCTTTTTTAAAAACACCTGTTTATAATGTCCTTTCTTTGCCGGGGTGGCGGAACTGGTAGACGCGCCGGATTCAAAATCCGGTGATGGTGACATCGTGCCGGTTCGATTCCGGCCCTCGGTACCAAAGAATACAAAAAGGCTTTAGTGGTTTCCACTAAAGCCTTTTTTATTGCCTGTCAGTTTCCCTCCGCGCAAACACTGTCGCCGAATTCGTGCAGACAAGCTTCGACTGTCGTTGTAGGCTTTGCCAGACGAGACTGTGAAAGAATTAACGTAAGCTTGCTCATAGGAGTGAAAAAACATGTTTTTTCACTCCAGTCTCTACTTAAGACAAAGGCTTACGAAAATAAAAACACCTTTTTGTGAGTCTTTGAAATACTTTCACAGCCTCAGACGGTAGCAATCCCAAACCAACCCGCTAGAACCCTTGCCGGCCTCCATCGGCACTTCCTTTAGAACCATTCCCCGTTTTGCCCACAAACACCACCCCCTGCGATGCCTTTTGCTGCGCAATTTCCCGGCCCCTACCGTTGAACCCTGCTTTTCACTAAGGTTTGTTGATGTCAAGTGAAATAGTTCTCAGAAATAACACCAATCTTGTAATAAAGTGCGTATTTAAAGTTTGTTTTTTTGATTATCTATTTAAGGAGGTGATTTATGCGGCTTTTACCATTTTTCAATACATTAATGCTCATCGGCTGGGCAACTACGGCATCCGCTGCCGATGTGGCGGTCACACAAAGCTACCAAAATGCCGTGCGCGATGCGTCTATTGTAGATGCACCCGAAGTCAGGCAAGATTTATTAGCCATCGACCCTGCCAATCCGCGCTTACAATGGAATGCCGACCAAACCAAAATTAAGGTCGTGACCTGGAAAAGCCAAGATTCCTATGACCGCTTTCTAAAGCCCTATGCCCAAACCTCTGGCGACCAAGCTTTCGTTATTTGGGTCAGCACCGCACCTGAAGTCCAACAGCTATGCCAAACCTTTGTGCGTGACCACGCCAACGCCAGCCAAGCCGATATTGAGCTGCGCCTAAAACAGTTCTTAGGCTTGCACCCCGACTGGAAGTATGATGTTTTTGTTGAGATGTGGGTAAGCCCTGCTGACTTATTCCGCCCTTGTGTCGATCCCGAGGTGACTGACAGCAGCTGTAACCTGAGTTTCCAAAAGCCCTACCCAGAAGTCAGGGGCATTAAAGATTACCCTGAATTTTATAAAAACCTCTATTTTGCCGACTTTCGTAGCCAACCTGGCGTGCCTTGGACCGGCCTGGGTTATACCTACGACTGGGGCAACCCGCAAAACCCCAAAGGAGCCAGTGAATTTATCTTAAAACCCAGCTCATCTTATGAAGTGATTAACGTAACGCCCACTGTTGCATACTGCAAAACCCCTGCGGCGCAGTGACCGTGTGCCACCATAACGTAAGCCTTGCCCGTAAATCTTAGGAGATTTTGATGTCTAACAAACTTGTTGTCGTATTTGTGCATGGTTGGAGTGTCACCAATTTGGATACTTATGGGGAATTGCCCGCGCGTTTAAGTGTTGCCGCGAAGGCTGTAGGCATAGACATCCAACTGGAAGAAATTTACTTGGGCCGTTACATCAGCTTTCATGATGAAATTCGCGTAGGCGACATTTCCAGGGCATTTAGCACGGCGGTAGAAGAACAACTGGCGGGCAGCCTAAAAGACGGTCGGCGTTTTGTGTGCATCACCCATTCTACAGGCGGGCCGGTGATCCGCGATTGGTGGACCAACAACTACGCCAACGCCCAAAGCGTATGCCCGATGAGCCATCTCATCATGTTGGCGCCCGCCAATTTTGGTTCGTCGCTGGCGCAACTGGGCAAAAGCCGCATCAGTCGGCTGAAGTCGTGGTTTGGCGGCGTAGAGCCGGGGCAAGGCGTATTGGATTGGCTGGAGTTGGGCAGTAGCGAATCTTGGCAGCTCAATTCCGCGTGGATTCATTCTGACGGCAGTCAAATCAACCCTGACAACGTATTTCCGTTTGTGCTGACCGGACAGACCATCGACCGCATGTTTTATGACAACTTAAACACCTATACGGGCGAACTGGGTTCGGACGGCGTAGTGCGCGTTGCCGCCGCCAACCTAAACAGTTGCCATATCAAACTGGAACAAGAAACGCCTAAAGTAAACGCCAAAGGTGTGTTAGCCGCCAAAGAACTGGGCATCGGTAGCGTTAAACAAGCCCCCAACACCGCTTTCCGCATCATTAGCGGCAAAGCCCACTCCGGCAAAAGCATAGGCATTATGGGCAGCGTCAAAAAATCAACTGACGATAGCGCTAGCCAAGAAACCTTAACGGCAATTTTGGCATGCATCCAAGTGCAAAACCTCGCCCAGTATGCGCTGTTAAGCCAGCAGTTTCAGGCCGAAACCGCCGTCGTGCAAAGCCAAGAACAACTGGAAGTAGAAACCAAGCTGTTTAGGTCAGACACCTACTTTATCCACGACCGCTTTTCGATGGTTGTGTTTCGTGTCTTTGATGACAAAGGCTATCCTATTTATGATTTCGACCTGTTGCTGACCGCAGGTGCCAAGGCCGACCCCAACCATCTACCCGAAGGTTTTTTCGTCGATCGCCAACGCAACCAACGCAATGCCAATACCCTGACTTATTACTTCAATTTTGACATTATGGCGGGCGCGCCCGAAATTAAGGATGCTAAAGGCAATACCGTCCGAGCCGCCAAACCAGGTGCACAAATGCTGGGTTTTAAGATTACCGCCAGACCCACCAGCGGCTTCGTTTACTACTTGCCTTGCGAAATAAAAGCCACGCCCGCCATGTTGCAAGCCGCGCTACACCCTAACAGTACTACCCTAATAGATATTTGTCTGCGCCGCATCGTCACTAAAAATGTGTTCCGCACCGACAAACTCACTACCCCCGTCAAATCTAGCTTTAAAGACACCAAACCCGGCGACGGTGTTGTCCCCTAGCCGCCACTAAGCTACTACTGAGCCAAAGCCCTAGATATAGCAGCGGTTTTGGCTTATTATCCCCGTCCGCAGCTAGACATAAACCTAAGCTGTTTTTTTATAAATTAATTAATGGATATTTGCCATGCCCAACAAAAAAATTAGCACCGAAGCAGAAGCCAACCCCAACCAATTTAACCGCCGTGAATTTTTAGGCATTTCTGCCGCTACTGCTGCCGTCGCTGTTATCGGCGAAATTGGCGGCATGTCAGAAGCCGCTGCCGCTAGCGCACCCTTTTCCTCAACCCCTATCCCTGCGGAATTGAAATTGCCTTGGGCCGACACGGCTCTGGCCCCCACGATTACCGCAAACACCCTAAGCTTTCATTATGGCAAACACCATAAAGGTTATTTGACCAACTTAAAAGCCTTATTGGCCAGCACCGATCCGTTGGTGACCAAATACACCAAAAAACTGCAAGGCAAAACCCTAGAAGAAATCATTGCCGCTACTTATAACAAAAAAGACCCTTCATCTTTGTCCGCCTACCGCAATGCTGCACAAGTGTGGAACCACAGCTTTTATTGGAATAGCCTAAAGCCGAATGGCGGCGGTATGCCAACAGGGGCTATTGCCACGCTAATCAACAGCAGCTTTGGCGATTACACAGCGTTTAGGACCAAACTGATAGCCGCAGCAGTCGGGCAATTTGGTACAGGTTGGGCGTGGGTAGTACTGGACAGCAAGAAAAAGTTGCAAATCATATCCACAGGTGATGCCGACTCCCCTTTAACCATCAAAGGGTTAACGCCCTTATTGACTATAGACGTATGGGAACATGCGTACTATCTGGATTATCAAAACGGTCGTTCAGCCCATGTCACGGCAGTGGTAGATAAGTTGTTAAACTGGGATTTTGCTAATACCAACTTGGGTTAATAGATCCCCGTAGGCCGTAATAAGGCAGTTTGAGCGCAAGTGAAAACTGCTATTTCCGGCACACCGCTGCAACGTCACTACCCTCAGTCATGAAATTAAATTATGGCTAGCGTGCAACGGCTTTAGACCTTGTCGTGTCGGCATTCAAATTAAGATTACAACGCCTTACGCCGTAGCGTTCCGCCTATCGTATCTTACTTGCCCCAGCCTACGATTTGGCCTTCTGGGGGCGTAGGTGCTTCCTGACTTTTGCAATACTTATGCCCACTAAACAGGTAACGTCTCATTAGTGGCAGAATAAAGACCTGCGAGGTTTATAAAACCTTGCAGGTCTGCCGCTATTGCCCACAACTCATGAGAAGTTACCCAAACAGTCGATAACGCCACTTAAGCCATCTTACAACGCCCTAGTCCGGCAGATGATGCCGTGCGCCCACCCGCTTTTTCAGCCCATCCCCAGCAACACTCCATAGCCAGCCCTAGGCACAAAGCCTAAAACGCATATCCCCGCGTTAAGTCCAGATTTTTGCACGCCAGCATTCACCGCCCGATCTGTCCATTTTGGTGCTTAAAGTCGGAATGTTAATTGTATGTTGATTAATAATTCTCTATGATTGTCGGCTGAATAGCCAACTTTTGCTTGAATTATTTGGAGATGAAATGAAATTAATAACCGCAATCATAAAACCGTTCAAAATGGACGATGTCCGCGAGGCGTTGTCAGAAATCGGCGTCGCCGGGGTCACAGCTACCGAAGTCAAAGGTTTCGGGCGCCAAAAAGGGCATACCGAACTGTATCGGGGTGCTGAGTATGTGGTTGATTTTTTACCCAAAGTAAAGCTGGAAATCGCCGTTTCTGACGACATGGTGGATAAAGCCGTCAGCACCATCGTCAGGGCCGCCAACACCGGAAAAATAGGTGACGGCAAAATATTTGTGGCTAACTTAGAACAAGTTATCCGTATCAGAACAGGTGAAACTGGAGAGGATGCGATTTAACCGTCGCTAGGGAAAGAACCATGTCTTTTACACCCACAAAAAAACTGCTGGCAAGCTTGCTGTTACTGCCACAAGTGGCCTTGGCCGACACTTTAAACCAAGCCAATACCGCGTGGATTTTAACTTCCACGGCCTTGGTGCTGTTTATGACCATACCCGGATTATCACTGTTTTATGCTGGCTTGGTACGCAGCAAAAACGTGTTGTCGGTATTAATGCAATGCTTTGCCATCACCTGCTTGGTATCCATCCTGTGGCTGGCGGGCGTTTACAGTTTTATTTTTGCCGATGGCGGTGCGCTACAACCATTTATTGGCGGCACAGCAAAAATATTTCTGCCCGATATTAGCACTGGCGCACTGATAGGCGACATTCCTGAAACCGTTTATTTTATGTTTCAAATGACTTTCGCTATCATCACCCCTGCGCTGATAGTCGGGGCGTTTGCCGAGCGCATGAAGTTTTCGGCGATGTTATGGTTTAGCGGCTTGTGGCTGATTATTGTCTACATCCCCATTTGCCACTGGATATGGGGCGGCGGCTGGCTGGCTAAGTTAGGGGTTATGGATTTTGCGGGCGGCATCGTCATCCACATCAATGCCGGGATTGCCGCTTTAGTGTCTGCACTGGTGTTAGGCAAACGCAAAGGCTTTCCGACCACCGCGATGCCGCCACACAATATGACGATGGTCGTGACAGGCGCGGGTATGTTGTGGGTGGGTTGGTTTGGCTTTAATGCGGGCAGTGCCTTAACCGCAGACGGTCGTGCGGGTATGGCGATGCTCGTTACCCATATTGGCGCGGCAGCAGGTGCGCTCACATGGATGGGCATCGAATGGACACGTTATGGCAAACCCAGCGTTTTGGGCATCGTCACAGGCATGGTCGCAGGTTTAGGAACGATTACCCCTGCCTCGGGCTTTGTCGGCCCAGCAGGTGCATTAGTGATCGGCGTGACCGCAGGGGTGGTCTGTTTTTACGCCACCCAATACATCAAACGTGGCTTAAAAATTGACGACTCCTTAGACGTGTTTCCTGTACACGGCATAGGCGGCATTACTGGCTCCTTGCTCACAGGCGTGTTTGCCGCCAGCAGCTTAGGCGGCCTTGGTTTGCCAGAAGGCACCAGCATTATCGATCAAGTTGGCATACAAGCCTTGGCGATAGTTGTCACGATAGTTTGGAGCGGTTTTTTTAGCTGGCTGATCCTAAAAGCCTTAGACGGCTGGATAGGCTTGCGGGTTACGCCCGATGAAGAAGTGCAAGGCTTGGATAACGCACTGCATGAAGAAACCGGTTATCTTGACTTATAAGTCGTATAGGTCGGGTTAGGCGATAGCCATAACCCGACAATTCAAGCCTACACACAAAACCGGAGCCATCCAATGACCGATGACGAATTAAAAGCACTCGTAGCCAGCTTAGCGATAGACCAAAAAGAGCTGACAAAAAAAATGGCGCAAAACGAAGAACAAATGCAGCGCGATAGTGAGCGCAACAGAGAGGAGATTCGTGAAATTTTTAGGGAAACTGAAGCCCAATTTAAACGCACTGATGAAAAATTACAGCGCATGGGCATACACCTTGGCAATATCACGCAAAATCAAGGCGATGTTGCCGAAGAGTTCTTTTTTAATAGTTTAGTGAAAGACACCCGCTTAGGATTCATTCATTTCGATGATGTCACGCAAAACATGAAAAAACATCGTGGCCAAATTCAGGAAGAGTACGATTTAGTCATGACCAATGGCGATGCCATTGGTATTGTTGAAGTCAAATATAAAGCGCATGAAAACGATATAAAAAAACTTGAGCGCAAGATTAGGCACTTTAAAACCCTATTTCCGATTTATAAAGACTACAAACTTTATGGCGCATTGGCCTCTTTTCATATTAATGATGATGCCAAACGGGAAACCTTAGAGCGCGGTTATTTTGTTTTGCAACGTTGCGGTGATGTAATCCATACCGAAAGCCACGAACCGTTGGCTATCCTGTAACTAGCCAGCCTATCGTCACGGTGTATCGCTTCCTGAGCATATCCCCGCAAGGCGTGAAATAGCGGCAGCTTATTCGTTCCCCTCAATCAAACCTTTTGGCATCGGCGGGCAATTTTGCAAACACCTCATGTTTGTCCAAACCAAAATGCTCAGGATAAAACACCGCCCCCAAATACAAACCATCCGGCGGGGCAGTCACGCCGCCTAGTTTGCGGTCTTTTAAGGCCAACAATTCCGCCGTCCAGTCTACCTCATGCTTGCCTTGCCCTATCGACATCAGCACGCCCGCAATATTTCTGACCATGTGGTGCAAAAACGCATTTGCCGAAATGTCGATGAGCACTTG
>JABFST010000275.1 GCA_013140465.1 Methylococcaceae bacterium | reverse complement strand
CAAAGTTTCGCCGATTGATGCCAGTGCTAGCTATTTGGAGCATATCCGCACGGTGTGGCAGCATCAGTTTCCAGATGCGCCGCTGGAACACCAAGATTTGGTCATTACCGTCCCCGCCTCGTTTGATGAGGCGGCGCGTTCGCTCACCCTAGAAGCCGCACGGATCGCCGGATTGCCGCAAGTGCGCTTGTTGGAAGAACCACAAGCGGTGTGTTACGACTGGTTAAGGCGCAATGCCAGCAGCCTCAAACAAGCGTTGGCGGATGTGCATTTGTTGTTGGTTTGTGATGTCGGTGGCGGCACGACCGATTTGACTTTAATTAAAGTCGAGCAAGGCGCATTCGAACCTAAACTCACGCGTATCGGTGTCGGCGACCACTTAATGCTGGGTGGCGACAATATTGACTTGGCTTTGGCGCATCTGGCGGAAAGCCGTTTGGCGTTGGGTGAAAAACGTTTGTCGGCGGCGGATTTGTCGCAATTGCTGGAACAATGCCGTTTGGCGAAAGAACGCTTATTGGCTGATGACGCACCCGAGCAATGCACGGTTACTTTATTAGGTGGCGGGGCTAAATTGATCGGCAGTTCGCGTTCGGTTAGCTTTACCCGCGCCGAAGTCAGTGCCTTGGCGTTGGACGGCTTTTTCCCGTTGTCGGGCTTAGACGAATTGCCCGAACGTAGACGCAGCGGCGTGGTTGAGTTTGGCTTGCCGTATGCTGCCGAACCTGCGGTCAGCAAACACATTGCGGCATTTTTAAAACACCATGCCGCCGCCGCAAACGAAGCCTTAAAAGGCGGCGGTATCGTACCAGATGCCTTATTGCTGAATGGCGGGGTATTCCGTAGCCAGCCCATTACCCAGCGATTGGTAGGCTTAATCAACTCTTGGCGTGAACAGCCGCCACTGCTGTTGGAGAACAAACACCCCGAATTGGCGGTGGCGTTCGGTGCCGTCAGCTATGCCATTGCCCGTCGCGACAAAAAACTTAAGATTGGTGGCGGTGCGGCACGCAGTTATTTTCTGTTGGTGGATACCGACGACAACAGCCACCAACAAGGCATTTGCATATTGCCCAGAGGTAGCGAAGAGGGCGACGAGGTGATCCTAAAAGACCGCCATTTTGCCTTGCGCTTAGGAATGCCTGTGCGTTTCCATTTGGCTTCCAGCACGGGTGATAGCGATTATAAACCCGGCGATGTCACCGAAATCACCGACGCTTTCCATTCTTTGCCGCCTTTGGCGGTGGCCTTTGAAGGTGATGCCAGCAAGCCTAATGCCGAAGCCATCGTGCAATTGGCCGTGACGCAAACCGAAGTAGGCACGCTGAAAATCCAATGTGTCGCCGTGGACAACCCCGCCCAACGCTGGGATGTGGAGTTCCAAATCCGCAAAAAAGCGGGTGCGGTGATGTCGATGGAGGCGGGCTTGCCGCCACAATTTGTCGGCGCAGTGGCGAAAATACAAAGCATTTTTGGCTCTAAATCCAAGCAGATTGATCCCAAAGCCGTTAAAAACTAGCGGGCAGAATTGGAAAAACAATTGGGTGCAGAACGCGCCGAATGGCATACACCCTTATTGCGCGCTTTATTTGCTACGCTGTTGGAGGGCGCAAAGTTTCATCGTCGTTCAGAAAACCACGAACGGGTTTGGCTCAGTTTAGTCGGTTTTTGTTTGCGGCCTGGCTTTGGTTATCCTTTAGATGATTGGCGCGTGGAACAATTATGGAAGCACTATCCGCAAACGATACAGTTTGTAAACGAAACCCAAAACTGGACCGAGTGGTGGACGCTATGGCGGCGCATAGCGGGCGGCTTGGACGCGGCGGCGCAAGAACAAATTTTTGCCGACATCAGCAAATACCTCAACCCGGCCGCCGCAAGACAGCCGGGCGTTGCCAAACACATCAAAACCCGAGGTTATGACGAAATCGTCCGGCTTGCCGCCGTGTTGGAACGCTTGCCTGTGGACAAAAAAATCCAATTGGGTGAATGGCTGTTAAAACGCCTGCAAAAAGCCGGAGAACCTAGCCAAACTTGGTGGGCGGTTGGGCGTATCGGGGCGAGGTCGCCTTTTCATGGCAGCAGCCATAAT
Source organism: Methylococcaceae bacterium (assembly GCA_013140465.1). Lineage (GTDB taxonomy): Bacteria > Pseudomonadota > Gammaproteobacteria > Methylococcales > Methylomonadaceae > Methylobacter_C. The sequence goes on along the minus strand of JABFST010000275.1, from coordinate 5,943 downwards.
GTGGTGCCTCCCACTGTCGTGGCGACGTGGTTGGTGCAGTTGCAGACTGAAGACTGGCGCAAAAATCCCCACGCAGGCTTTGCCGCGACTTTAATTGCCCGCATGAGCGGTGACAGGGCCAGGGATATTGATGACGCGCTGCGTTTTGACATCGTTGCTAAACTAAAGGCCAGCAAAGCCCCCGCAAGTTGGATAGACATGGTTGAACAAGTCAAAGAACTGGACGAAAAAGAAGAAAAGCAAATTTTTGGCGAGGCGTTGCCGCCGGGCTTAAAGCTGATAAATCTACCTTAAACTCCCTCTCCCTCAGGGAGAGGGCGGGGTGAGGGGATTTAATGTCGATTTACTTCCTGTGTTCTCTATACAATAACCCCCACAGCCATTGGCAAATGAGATGAGCGGACAAACCTACAACGACGACTACGACAGCCCATGGAAAGAGGCCGTCGAACAGTATTTTACCGAATTTATGGCCTTCTACTTTCCCGAAGCCTATACCGCGATTGATTGGCAGCAAGGCCACACGTTTTTAGACCAAGAGCTGGCGGCAGTGGTGCGCGATGCCGAGTTGGGTAAACGCTATGTTGATAAGCTGGTCAGAGTGGCATTACAAAACGGCGATGAACAATGGGTGTACATCCACATCGAAGTGCAAGGCACAGCCCAAGCCGAATTTGCCAAGCGTATGTTCGTCTACAATTATCGGCTGTTTGACCGCTACGACCGCCCGATTGCCAGCATGGCGGTCTTGGCCGACGAACAGCCGCACTGGAAACCGACAGGCTATGGCTATGAATTGCTGGGCTGCAAGCATCACCTTGCATTTCCGGTCGCCAAGCTGACCGATTACCATGCCGATTTGAATAGCTTGTTACAGGCCGACAATGTCTTTGCCCTGATGACCGCCGCGCACATCCTGACCCAGCGCACCCGCAAAAACGATGACGAACGCTACCAAGCCAAATGGCAGTTGCTCAGGTTGCTGTACCAACGCGACTGGGACAAACAAAAAATCATCGGCTTGTTTCACGTTATTGACTGGCTGATGCGCTTGCCTGAAACTTTAGAACAACAGTTATTGCAGCAACTTGAAACTTTAGAGGAGCAACAAACCATGCGTTACGTTACTAGTGCAGAAAGGATAGGAATTGCCAAAGGCATGCAAGAAGGTATTGCCCAAGGCTTACAAGAGGGGATAGAAATAGGCAAACAAGAAGGCAGGCAAGAAGGCTTAGTGATAGGTGCCAAAATGCTCAGCCGCTTGCTTGAACATCGTTTCGGCGCACTCCCCGAAACAATCTTAAGCCGAGTGTTGGCAGCGGATGAAGAGCAGCTTAACCACTGGCTAAGCAACGCCCTGGAAGCCGCGACCTTAACTGCGGTGTTTAACGACGAAAAGTCGCACTAAATCATCAGCTTGTTAAGCTACAAACTTTTGGAGCAACAAACCATGCGTTACGTTACCAGTGCAGAAAGAATCGGGATTGCCAAAGGCTTGCAAGAAGGTATTGCCCAAGGCTTGCAAGAAGGGATTGAAATTGGCAAACAAGAAGGCTTAGTGATAGGTGCCAAAATGCTCAGCCGCTTGCTTGAGCATCGCTTCGGGGCACTCCCCGAAACAATCTTAAACCGAGTGTTGGCGGCGGATGAAGAGCAGCTTAACCACTGGCAAAGCAACGCCCTGGAAGCTGCAACCTTGGCGGCGGTGTTTAACGACGAAATGTCGCACTAAATCATCAGCTTGTTAAGCTACAAACTTTTGGAGCAACAAACCATGCGTTACGTTACCAGTGCAGAAAGAATCGGAATTGCCAAAGGCTTACAAGAGGGGATAGAAATAGGCAAACAAGAAGGCAGACAAGAAGGTTGGAAAGAAGGTTGGAAAGAAGGTTGGAAAGAAGGTTGGAAAGAAGGTTGGAAAGAAGGCTTAACCTTAGGCGCAGCCAAAATACTCAGCCGCTTTCTTGAGCATCGCTTCGGCGCACTCCCCGAAACAATCTTAAGCCGAGTGCTGGCGGCGGATGAAGAGCAACTTTACCACTGGCTAAGCAACGCGCTGGAAGCTGCGACCTTGGCGGCGGTGTTTAACGACGACAAGCCGCACTAAATCATCAGCCGATAACTGCCAAGCAAATCGGGGTGGGCTACCCCGATTTGCGTATCGGCTTATTTTTTAAATACGCCTTTCAGTAACGGCCAGCCATGTTTTAACCATAACTGCTTTGCGTAGCCAATAGTCGGTTTTACCGTTCCGGCAAAGGTTTTAATGACCACCCACATCCGGTCGGCTATCGAGGCTTCTGGGCTGTCGCGCCATTCCAAATAGCGTGAGCCAAAGCCGTTGATAAACAGAGGCCGGAACAGCCACATTTCTAATATGGACGTGACCCACATAAACATAAAGGAAGTGCCCATGCCCATGCCCGCAAAAATCACTAGCCAAGCAAACATCGGGTGAATTTTAGTCAGCCACCAAGACAAGATGTCGGCAATCAAAAACGCATAAGGCATCCCGATCGCAATACATTTGTATTGGGTCGTGGTGGTTTCGGCAAAGCTAAAAATCAGCCCGACAAACATAAAGATAAAGCTGATGCCAAACAAGTGGATATGTGAGATGCGCGTCAGCGAGGCAAACGTCGCGCCCGTGTCTTGGGTGGTGTAGGGCTTTAGGCCCTCAAAGTCCACAAAGCTAGGAATGCCCGAGGCTTCTTTGTTATGGCACATCACACAACGGGTTTCGATAATTTTATCGATGCCGTCATCTTGGAAGGCTTCTTCATCTGCGCCGTCACGCACCCATTCCATCAGCTTAAAACGTTCTTGTTCGGGGGCGTTTTCTTTCATTGATCCGTTAAGTTTTTGCTCCAACACCGTGCCCGAACGGTTGCCGTAATAGCTGTAAACAATGTCATCGACAGACAGGCCAAATTTGCCGTCTGCCATGCCGTGGGTAAACAAAATTTGGATAAGGGCAAACAGATAGCCTATGCCGACGGTACACAGATAGCCTGTGAACAATACTTTAATAGGTGTGTCGTGGTCTTTTAGCGGTGTAAATTTAGGGGTCATAATCTTTTAATGTAGGTGTACGCTGGCGGCAACACCGCCAGGAGTTTCAGGAGAGTGCGTAAACAAAGCCCGCGTGTGGGTTTTGCATGTTAGCACTGGTTAATATTATAACCTGCCTTGGTGACGTTTATATGTCTGATTTTGCTTGTTTTAGACGGTTTGCGTGCGGCTCTTTTTGGTGTTGCCATTGTTTTTTAACAGCATACCTTCGGCTTTACTGCCTAAATACACATACACGCCTAAGGACATCAACAGCAAAGCCGCCGCGATGATGATCCACACGGCTTCAATAATATGCTCACCCCCTCCATTCAAGGCGAATTTAAAAATCATTAATAAAGCTTCAATAGACACGGCAATAATAATGACGGCTATAAAGCGGGTGATGGTGCGCCGTGTCGAGCTATGGCGCAGTATGTCTTTGTACAGTAACACTTCTTCTTCCAGGGTGGTTTTGCCCAAGTCAAAGATAGCCAAAGCCAAGGTCAGGTAAATCACCACGCCAAAAGGGATTTCGGTGACGGGTTGGGGGGACATCAGCGAGTGCAAGACTCTGACGCACTCTAAGCCCGCCGCATACAACAATACTAAGGCCACCGAAAACAGGCCCAGCACTATCAGCGAGTAGATGGCCTTGAAATACGGTTCAAAATGGACGCGCCGACTGTCCCCAGTCAAGAATGCCAAGGTGGCGCTGACATCGATGTCCAAGACCACATAGCCTTTGGTGCTGCCGTCTTCGTTGCTGATTTTGATGGCGGTGGATAAGCATAGTTCGCGGCGGACGCTAGACAAATAGGGTTCGGTGACGACCGCGCCCGTAGTTTTTTGGGCTAGCAAAAAGTAGGGGCGTTTGCTGCGGTCTACACCTAAGCCAATTTTAGGGTGGTTTTTAAAATGACTGCCGGGCACATTTTTGCAGCATTGTTTGCCGTCGGCATCCAGCAGGTACAACAGGCTGACGAAGGGATAATACGAACATAAAGAGGCCGATAAGGCACTAAGTTCTGCTTGGCTTTGCTCAAACATTTTTTCATCGGCGAAACAGCCTAGAATCGATGACAGCAAATTATGGATAGCCAGGCGATGCTCTTCGTATTTCTCAATAACATTGATATGGCTCATTTTGGACATGGGGCTTACTCCAAATCATAATATTTAAAGTTCATGCAAATATGAGGCCAAATTTATTATAGCTGGCTAGCTTTTGTGTAACTAACTGAAATGGTTGTGTTTATATGAAAATTGTGGGTTTTTGAGGAGGCTTTAAATAACCTAGGCGTAGTCTAACTGCCATTGCTGTGGTGCAATTTGTGGGCAAGCGCACAAAGATGATGAGGTTTTTTGGGGGGCGACAGCTTAACGTTAGGATGTGCCGTAAAACCTAATGGAGTGGTGTGAAAATAGTTTACCTAGTGTGGGAGCGACTTTAGCCGCGATTATCGTAGCTAAAGCAGCATAATGAATAAGAAACCCTTACAAACCTTCCCAAGGCGTATACAAGCCCGTTACATCCACGCCAAACATATCCAGCACACGGCCCACGGTTTCATTGACCATTGCGCTTAAGGAATCGGTTTTGCTGTAAAAAGCGGGCATCGGCGGAAAAATAATGCCGCCCATTTCGGTGACGACCGCCATATTGCGGATATGCACCAAGTTGAGCGGTGTTTCGCGCGGCATCACCACCAGCCGCCGCCGTTCTTTTAACACCACATCGGCAGAGCGCGAGATGAGGTTGTCACCAAAACCATGCGCGACCGCCGCCAAGGTTTTCATCGAACACGGCGCGATAATCATGCCTTCGGTCTTAAAGCCGCCACTGGAAATGCTGGCGGCAATATCATTAATGCCATGCACCACATCTGCCAACTGGTACAGGGCATCGCGCTTCATGTCCAGTTCGTGGTGTAAATTGACGACGCCCGCTGAAGAAATCACCAAATGGGTTTCCCACTCGGCTTGGGCTTGCAAGATTTGTAACATTCTGACACCGTAAATGGCGCCGGTTGCGCCAGTCATGGCAATAATGATGCGTTTTTTTGGGTTCATGTCATATGTGGGGATAAGTTTGCCTAGCGCAACAATGTAACGGTTTAACTGCCATAAGCAAATCCGCTGGCGGTAAACGCATCAGTTGCCGTAACTAAAGCGTCTATCATGTCGGCGCCTTGGGCAATATGGCCGGCTTGGTCCAGTACGATATAACGGGCATGGGGCAGGGCTAGGTGCAAGCGGTAGCCAGCCTCTATCGGGCAAACCCAATCTAGGCGACCATGAATGATGACGGTAGGGATAGCCGCCAAACTTGCGCAGTTGTCCAAGATTTGGTTAGGGGTAAGAAAATAGCGGTGTTGGGCATAATGCAGTTCCATACGCACTTGCCGCACCATTGTTTCGGTAATGTGCGCCACGCTTAGGCGCGGGTCTTGATAGCCGTGGCCAAGAGTGACTTGTCCGCCCCACGCCATCCACGCGCGTGCGGCACGGCGTTGGGCCAGTTCATCATCACCCCATAAGGCCGCGCACAAGCCACCGATAATATCGCTGTCGGCGGGTATGCTGTCTAATAATTGTTGCCATTGTTCAGGAAACAAGCGGTTGGCGCCGTCTTTGGCAAACCAGTCCAAATCTTGTTGGCGCACTAAAAACACGGCGCGTATGACTAAGCCCAACACCCGGTCAGGATGGCGTTGCGCATAAAGCAAGGCCAACGCCCCGCCCCAAGAGCCGCAAAATACCAGCCATTGGCTTATTGCAAGATGCGTGCGGATGCGCTCCATATCGTCCAGCAAGTCGGGTGTGGTGTTGTGTTCCAGCTCGCCAAACGGCAAAGACTGCCCGCTGCCGCGTTGGTCAAACAAAATGATG
>JABFST010000430.1 GCA_013140465.1 Methylococcaceae bacterium | reverse complement strand
GTTTCTTGAAGATTATTTAACTTCGTTGCCATTATACGTCACAGCCCCTACCCTTACTAAAAGCCCACCCAAATTCACGCGTTAAATAGGCCAAATCACCACCGCCGTCCGCAATCTGGTTTTGCCAAAGCACGACATACGGTCAAAATCTTCGCGCGCAATAGGAATAAACTGGCAGTCGATTTCGCTTTGCCGCCGGTCGTCGGGGTCGGAATCGTGCATGTATAAACACGCCTCGTCATAGCCGCTCATCACGAGCCAATGCGGGGCTTTTTTTCGGTCTAACAAATAAGTGCTGATTAATATCAGCGGGATAGCACCCGCCTTAAAAGCGGCGATTAGTGCATCTTGGGTGATGTTAGCGTAATGGACGGGGATGGCTTGTTCTTGGGCTTGGCGTTTAAAGCTGTTATCCACTAACTCGACTATCTGCTTTTTGTCGTCATTGCGTACGCCATCAATAAATAAAGTGCCGGTTTGGTTAATCCACACTTCTACGCCAAAACCCCGGCTTTTTGCCGCCAAGGCCAAGCCGATAGGATGGCAACCGCCGTGGCCTGAGGTCATAAAGATAGTCGTAGCGGTGCGCCATATCGTCAGCTCTTCTTCTTGCGAGGGCTGATAGGCACGGTTGACACCGTGCATTGCCATCATTAACGCCGCCGGCCCGCAGGTAAACGGGGTGGTTTGGCGTAACCAATGGACGGAGCGGTGTTGCAGGGTATCTTGATAACGGCGGATGCGTTTTTGGTAGCGGTGGGCATCGCGGTGATCCTGATAGTAATCACGGTAGATGCCAAATTTTTGGTAGCCCAAGGCTTGGTAGAGGGCTATCGCGGCGTGGTTGTCGGTGCTGACTTCCAGGCGCAAATAAAATCTGCCGCTGTCCCTCGCCGCTTGTTCGCCCGCCAACATGAGTTGTTTGCCCAAGCCTAGGCCACGGTGGCTTAAGGCCACGGCAATCGAATACACCCGCGCCAAGCGAGTGCCAGGATGGTAGATCACCAAGATATAGGCGACCACGGTATGGTCATCATCCGCCACCCATAAAGCGCGGTGGTCAGTTGCCAACCAATGCTTAAAACTGCGGCGGCTGAGGCGGTCACTGGTAAAACTGGTAGTTTCGAGTGCGACCAGCCCGTCCAAATCGTTGGCGTTTGCTGGCCGGATGACCGCTGTCAAGCCGATACCCCGTGCAATGCCTGACCTATCACTTGGCGGGCGCGGAACAACACCAACTCCCGCCATGATTGGTCGTCGGGGCAAAAATGTTGCCGCATCAGTTGGCTATGGGCTTTACGCGCGGCGGCATTGTGGTCAGCCGCCCAGAGTTGGTGATCGCGCAATAAGACCTCAAACAATTGTTCAGTCGGGTACGAGCCAAATTCGAGGGTGATGTAGCAACTGCGCGGATTCATCACCGCGTGCCAAGCATAATCTAACAAGCCTTGCTTAGGCACAGAGCTGGACGTGCCTAACAATGGCAACATCACCGATTCACCATACCAGTGCCGCGCCAATGCCGTGGCGGGGCTATCGGGTTGGTGGTCACATATAATTTCGCCATAACCAAAAGAACCCAAACCGCTATGTAAATCGACCACGGCGACATTGCGTTGGCCTAGGGCATAGCGGCTAATTAGCTCTTCCACCACCTTGCGCCCGTGGGCGGGGGCAACGCCACCATAAAACGGCCCGGACGGATCGGTATACTGACCGCCGCTGATCGCTTGTTCTAAGGCTACCCGTCCGTATTGCCCTGCAAACGCCGCGAAGGCAGCTTGCCGTTGCTGGACATCGGTCAGTAATAGCGCGGGCCTTAAGCTTTCATACGCCGTGTTTTCGGGCAGGGGCTGGCTAAAATCAACGATATTGCGGTTTAAGTCCACGCCATCGGCATCGCAACGACGTAACCACGCATAGCCCCACGGAGTCAGCGCATGGATCAGCAACAGCGCGGTATCCGGCGGCAACTGCCAGTGCCCTGCTGCCAACAAGCGCAACACATCGCGCTGTACGGCAGTGCCGACCAAGCCTTCCACGCCATGTGTGCCGCCTATCAGCACGACCACATTGCGGGCATCTGCCGCGCCTAACCAAGCCGTGTCGGTGCATAAGTCTTCACCCTCCGGGCCGACACCCTGACATGCAAACGCCAAGGTGGATGCGCCCTCCCCTACTTCCGCCAACCAAGCGTTTCGGCCCGTGTGGTAGCAGCTAGGAAAAAAGCGGGTGTCTATCGCGGCATCAGGAAGATAAGAGGACATTAGCAGTTCCGGTTAATTTTGAAAAAAGCTTAATCGGTCATAAGCTGCCAATCCGGCGGCTTTGCCTAAGCTGAGTTTATTCATTCGATAAAGCATTAAAGTGTGGTTAAACAGCATGGTCTTGAAAAGTCGTGCTTATTCAGTCCCCCTCCTTTTTAAGGAGGGGGGACTGAATGTTTATGAAAAGTCTTCTTGTTTTGCATTAACGGCAGAGAGGCTTATCCGATAGGGTTATCGTCAGTTGCATTGTTATGCTCCTAAAATTATACCTTCAATGTGCTGCTAGACTTGCTCGAATTCGGCGGCGGCTTGGTGTTGCAAGGCTTGGGCGCGTAGGCTGCTGATGTGGTTGCCGATTTCGGAGTAAAAAACATGTTTTTTACTCCAAGTAAGCCAGCTTCAACATCGTTTCTATGGCTTCAATCGGCAAATGATGAATTTCATGGGCTAATTGATTTTCTAATTCAGCCCTATTAATCATGTTTTATATTCCTAAAATCATACGTTCAACGTGCTGCTAGACTTGCTCCAATTCGGCGGCAGGTTGTTGTTGCAAGGCTTGGGCGCGTAGGGCGCCGATTTCGGAGTAAAAAACATGTTTTTTACTCCAAGTAAGCCAGCTTCAACATCGTTTCTATGGCCTCAATCGGCAAATGATGAGTTTTATGGATTAATTGATTCTCTAATTCAGCTCTATTAATCATGTTTTATAATCCTAAAATCATACGTTCTATGGGCTGCTAGACTTGCTCCAATTCAGCGGCGGGTTGGTGTTGCAAGGCTTGGGCGCATAGGCTGCTGATTTCGGAGTAAAAAACATGTTTTTTACTCCAAGTCTTCATCCAAATGTAAATTTTTATATTCGGGATATTTTCTAAACTGTTGCACTAAGGAGTCCCTACCTTGTTTTTTCAACAGTTCGTGGAAACTTGAGTAAGGATAATCCTTTAAATCAGCCACATAACCATGCTTAACAGGATTGTTAAACAAATAATTCAGCCGGATAAAATAATCCCGCTCATCACGCGGACAATAATCCCAGTAATTCCACCAAATGGGTTTTTCTGCTTGTAGCCGTGAACGGATAAATTTGGCCGATAGCATGTGTATTTTGCTAAAAATACCACCCAAATCCTCACCGATTTTACTGGTCCCGAGCAAATGGTAATGATTATCGAGAATGACCCAATCGTTTAAAAGCCAGCCTTTTTCAGCAAAACAGAGTTGAATCGTGTTTAAAAGGTTATCCTTAATTTCATTTGAGCACAGTAAGTTCCGTTTTTGATAAATAGCCGAGGTAATAAAGTACGGACTGTTATCGACAAATAAATGCGCTGGATTATGTTGGTATTTTTTTAGCATATTTAATATTCGTAAAAAAACATGTTTTTTTACTCCCCCCTAAAATCATGTGTTTAACGTGATCCAGTTCAGCGGTGGCTTGGGCGCGTAGGCTGCTGGCGTGGTTCGCGATTTCGGAATAAAAAACATGTTTTTTACCCTAAAATCAGGTGTTTAACGTGTTCCAGTTCGACGGCGGCTTGGGTGCTTAGTCTGCTGGCGTGGTTGCCGATTTCGGAGTAAAAAACATGTTTTTTACCCTAAAATCATGTTCAGAGTAAAAAACATGTTTTTTACTCCAGGTCTTCATCCTGACAAAGCCTAGGTTTTGGGGCTATTTTGCAGTTGATTTACAGGCATAACCAGTGCTGATTACTAGCCATGACGGCTTACTGGCCATTTTTGACAAACCGATAAAACAGCCAAACCAGCTGTAAGCATGGGCAGAACGGCCTTAAGTCTAGTAGAAACTGGGGAAATGACAAGGAAACCCGCCCAACTTAAGGCGGGTTTTTTATGGGAGGATTACACCTTATATGACGGCCCTAAACTCAGCTAAGCCAAATCAGGTTGTTTTAGGCTAGCTGCAAATGCCATGTCGGCGTGGATGATGTGGTTGCCCCAGCTGTGCATAAAGTCTTCCAAATCGGCTTGCTTAAAGTCTTGCCCGGCTAATTTTTTGTCCATTACCTTGAGCTGGTCTAGCATGTGCTGGTGTTCTTGTTGATGTTTGCGTGCGCCGCGATAGCCCTTATGCGCCATGACGGCCTCTTCTTCGTGGAAATGGTCTTGTACATGTTGGCAAAGCTGCCGAAACGAGGCTAGCCTAGCTTCTGGCCCAGTCGCAGCAGCCACTAACTCCGCCAACACAAACAAATCTTGATGCTGGCTGTCTACGGCATCATCACCTAGCCGATACGCGTCTTGCCAAACAAAATGCGCCAAACTGCCCGACGCGGGGGCTTTTGCAGGGGCTAACCTGTGGCTGGCGATGTTGGTGGGGGTATCTTGGCTGTCGTTGAGTTTGTAGACAAAGCGTTTACGCGCTTGGTGGTAATCATCATTGCCATAAAAATTGGCGTACATTTGCGTGAGTTCAAATTGCCGATAAGTGGACAAGGGTTTTAAGGCTTCGTCTTCACAACGGGTTTTGGCTTTTTGCGCCAGACAGTGCTGCAACCCGGGCTTGTCCGCCGCCAAGCTGTGCGCCAAATGTTTGACTTGCGCGGTAAAGATGCGGTGGTCTTTGTCCAGCACGGTGTCAATAAAACCCATGCGCCAAGCTTTTTTGGCGCTGATGGGCAGGCGTTGTTCGGTCAGTTCGGTGGCAGTTGCCAAGCCTACCCGCTTGGGCAAGGAATACGTCCAATATTCCGAGCCGTACAGTTCGCCCATGTTTTTGTAGTGTGGGTTTAAGATAATGCCTTCACGCGCCCACACTTTGTCCGCCGCCAATGCCATCATCGCGCCGCCAGCCCCGGCACTACCCGCCAAAGCGGCTATCGTGACTTTATCGAGGGTGGTGATGATTTGGTAGACCATATCGTCTATGGCGTTAATATTAAGCCAAGATTCATGCGCCGGATCGTCAGCGGCTTCAATCGCGTTTAAGTGTATGCCGTTGCCCCACGATTCTTCACCGCCCATCAGCACAATCACGGCTATCGGCAAAGTGGCAAGATGCTGGTAAACATGCAGCAACAAGCGGCATTGTGCGGTACTCATCGCACCGTTGTGGAACGGTGCGTACAAATAAGCGACATCGCCCTCCAACTCATGCCACACCTCTTGGCAAGGGAGTTGCCGCCCGGCTTTGCGGTAATCAATATCGATGGCCTTAACGGTTTTGATGGATTTTGACAGCCAGCCTTTCAGCACCGACAGGCGGCTGTCATGCTGCGGCAGCAAGTCTTTCAAGACTACTGTGGCAGGTAGTTTTAGGGCTTTTTCACCCTTAGGGACTTGGGCTTTTAAATGGCCTATCCACACTGCGCCATCAATAGTCGCCCTGCAAATGGCCTGATTGGCGGTGGCGATGATTTCCCCTGCCTTGCCTGTCAGTTGGGTTTCTGGATGGGCGTTATACAAATACACAGGCAAGCCATAGATTTGATCCAAAACTCCCGGGCTGCCGTCTGCGGCATGTATGCGCCGGATGATTTCGTCGGTTTTGTGTTTTTTCCAATCAATGGCTCTATCGGCTTGCTGCATAGCGGGCAGGGTTGTTCCTAGGTAATCGGGGCGTTGATGATCTTGTATTTCGGGTTTGAAATCGGGGGCATCGAAATAGCTTAAGGCTTCCCATAAACACGCCACTGCCGCCTGGGTAACTTCCCGATAGAACAAGCTGCTTTTAGTGGCGTTGCGCATCGGGAAAGTTTGGTGCGCCCATATTGGCCCAGCGTCCATTGCTTCGGCGGCGGCTAACAACGATACGCCCCACACGCTGGCACCGGATTGGATGGCCCAATCTAAGGATGACGGGCCGCGGTCGCCTTTAATGCCCGGATGTACAATCAGGCAGGTATAGTTTTCGTAGATTGCTGGCGGCAGTTTACGCGTTAGAAACGGGCATAAAATTAAATCGGGCTTAAATAACGCCACACCCGCTTGCAAGATGTCGGTATTGCCCAGATGCAGTTCAACAGACACGATAAAGCCCGCGTCATTGAGTTCGGTATAAAAGCGTTGGGTCAGCCCAGAAAAAGCCGATGATATAAGTAGTATGCGCATGATAATCCTCTCAAATCCTTCTTGGTCACGCTAAAACGTGTTGTTATTATGGGCGGCTTTCTAGGCCGCTTGTTCTGTATAAGTTTGGGACACGCCAAAACGCGCCCGAAACGTATGTGGGTTGATGCCCAATTGCCGTAAAAACGCGCGGCGCATCCGTTCGGCATCGGCAAAGCCCGCATGGGTGGCGATGGTTTCAATGGGCAAATCAGTACCACACAAATAATGCCGCGCCGCATCAATACGCGCCATTTCCACAAACTTGGCGGGGGTCATGCCTGTTTCCGATAAAAACAAACGGGCAAAATTGCGCGGGCTCATCGCCAAACGCTCAGCCAACAGCTCTACGCGCAGGTCTAGGGTTAAATTCATCATAATCCATGCTTGCAAATCCTTAAGGTCAGGCCGATGTGCGGCATTAGTCAGATAGGCACTAAATTGTGATTGCCCGCCCGGACGTTTAAGGAACACCACCAAATATCGTGCGACTTGTAAGGCCACTTCGCTGCCCCAGTCTTCTTCAACCATAGACAAGGCCATGTCGATGCCCGAGGTCACGCCGCCTGAGGTGGAAATCTGCCCGTCGCGGACAAATATGCGGTCGGGTTCGACATTGACGTTGGGGTATTCACGCGCCAATTGCGCACAATAATCCCAATGGCTAGTCGCGCTACGACCGTCCAACAGCCCGGTTTTGGCCAGCAAGAATGCCCCCGTACACACCGATGCCAAGCGGTTGACCTTGGGCGCAATCGCCTTCAGCCATGCTTGCAAAGCAGGATCACTCAACAGGCAATCGACCACGGGCGTGCCGACTATAATTAGCGTATCGATGCCGTCGTGGATGTCGTTATAGGTTTTGGTGGCAATTATCTGCAAGCCACACGACGTGGTGATAGGGCCGGTTTGGGCGGCGATGATCTCAATCGGATACGCGGGTTCTGCGCTAGTGCCCGAAAGTTGCAAGCCATTATTGGCAAAGGCAAACACTTCCATCGGGCCGGTCAGGTCGATAATTTCGGCACCCGGGTACACAACCAAACCTACGGGGCGGATTTTTGCGACGCGAACTTGGGGTGGGTGCAGGTCTGAGGGGGGAATAAACGGGAGTTTCATGATAAGTCCTCACTAAATTTATTAGTTGGCGGGTAGCAAAAACACCTCGTAAACCTGTTTTTTATAGTGTGATAATAAGGAGGCGTTTTAACAGGGATAAGCCCAAAATGCTTATTGAGCATCAAAATCTACGCCAATGGTTTGCCCTTAGCAATGACATATTCCCCTCATTTTCTGCCAAATTTTGGCAATAAAGGTGGGCTGGCCTACTGGCAATCGCCAATGACTCGACTATTTATCGGTTGCCCATGATAAAATGAAAATCTTTGTGTTATTAACAGCATGATGCGTTTAATTAGAGGCTTATCCCATTTAGAACCGTTTGCACAAGGTTGCGTACTGACGATTGGCAATTTCGACGGCTTGCATTTGGGACACCGCACCGTCATCAACAAATTGGCGGCACAAGGGCGGGCGTTAAACTTGCCTGTGGTGGTGATGACCTTTGAACCACAGCCCCTGGAATATTTTTTGGGTGACAATGCGCCATCACGGCTGATGCGCTTGCGCGAAAAAGTGATTAGCTGCCAGCAATTGCCAGTCGATCATTTATTGGTGGTCAAATTTAACAGCTGTTTTGCCAATTATGATGCCGAACGTTTTATAGACGAATTACTCATCCAG
>JABFST010000331.1 GCA_013140465.1 Methylococcaceae bacterium | reverse complement strand
TGGCCTTGGATGCCCAAGTCTATCGAGCACACCACCCTATCCCTAAACTCAAAGCGGCTAGGGTTCCACGGCTCATCCACACCGATCAGCTCTTCTATGCGGCAACCGACCATGCGCCCATGATTTAAAAAATGCACGGTAAAAATAATTTGGTCTTGTAAGAACGTACCCACTTCCACGACATTGCCGACGCTGCCACGGCGTATCAGCAGCGTGCCTACGTCCAGCCCCGGATAAGTGCCGTCATTACGGATATTGCGGGTGACGCGTACCGCTTCGCCAAACTCGAAGCGGCCTTCGTCATAGCGTTCGGGTTTCATGTTTTTATATCGCTTAAAGATACAAACGCGGTTTGTGGTTCGCCCATGCTAAACACCTTAAACACTTTTTCGGTTTGGGCGTTGGAGACCACAAAATCTTGGTAGGCACGCATCAGCAATTGCTTGTAGACGGCATATTTGGCATCGTCATCTTCCGGCATTTGGGCGGCGCCTTTTTGTAAATAATCATGGTAGCGTTGCAAAATATGCAGGCGGTTGACGTGGACGACACTGGCTTCGTAATCCACATCAAAATACTGCAAAAAATCTTCCGCCGATTCCAGTTCTTCCAGTTGGTCTTCAAGGCTCATGGCAAACTCCGCGTTCATTAAATGGGGCCCACTAAAGTGGCATCTTGAGTCAGCAAATAAATCACCAACACGATAAACATCGCCAAACTGACTAGGCCGAGTAAGGATAAGGTTTTGTCTTTAAACATGGGCTTGCTCCTAGAGATTAAAAAAGGGTTTTCATCGTTCCCACGCTCCGCGTGGGAATGCAGCCACAGACGCTCCAGCGTCTTCTTGTCCGGCAACGCTGGAGCGTTGCCGGATGAATTCCCACGCAGAGCGTGGGAACTATGGCTGCTGGCCTACCGAGCTATCCACTTGCCTCAACAACACATCCAACAAACCTTGCACACCCAAGCGGTCTTTTGCATCCAAACTCACCAGCTTTTCAAATATTTGCTGGCTAAGCTCAAAATTCAGCAAACGCATGTGCAAAAATCCGATGGCTTTTAAGGTGAACAAATACAGCCGCACTTGGGTCAGTGCTTCGGCGGGCGCGGCGCTGACATGCTGCGGGCTTAACTCTTGCCAAGCCAACGGAAAATCCACGCTCGCCCGCACCACCGCCAACGCTTTTTGGGTTGCGCTTAAGGCATCTTCCAAACGGTGTTGGTAATAATAAAAACGGTTTAAGGCAACCAGCACGTTTAACGATTCCGGGGCCAAAAAATACGCCCGCAACAGCGGCAGTTCCGCCGTGCCATCGCCGTAACTGTCTGCGGCGATAGCCAATAATTCGGTCACGCCCGGCACTTCGGGTTGGTCAAAATACAATCCTTGGGCTTCAAAATCGAGCAAGTCCATCAACCATGCCCCCGCAGTTCGGTGTCGGTGCCGCACACGTCTTGCGCGGCACATTGGCTACAATCGTCTTTTTCTATCGGCAGTTCGGGCTTGGCGAGTTTGGCTTCCAACTCGTCAATACGCTCCATCAAACAAGCGATGGCTTTGCCGACCGGATCGGGGATCAGGTGGTGGTCCAAATCAATACCATGACGGTTTTGGATTTTAGTGCCTTTGGTTTGGATGATCCGCCCGGGAATGCCTACCACCGTGCAGCATGGCGGCACATCTTTAACAACCACAGAATTAGCGCCGACACGGACATTATTGCCCAAGGTAATCGCACCCAAAATTTTTGCCCCCGACCCGACCAAGACGTTATTGCCCAAGGTGGGATGGCGTTTTTCAGGGTTCCAAGTCGTGCCGCCCAAAGTCACGCCGTGGTATAAAGTGACATCATTGCCGATCTCGGTGGTTTCACCAATCACCACACCTAAGGCATGGTCGATAAACAAACGGCGGCCTATGGTGGCACCCGGGTGGATTTCCACTTGGGTGAACATTTTGCTGACGGCAGACAACAGCCGGGCCGGCAATTTCCAATTCGCCAACCATAAACGGTTGCTGATGCGGTGCATCAACACCGCATGGACACCCGAATAAGTCAGTAAGATTTCCCACACACTCCGCGCCGCCGGATCGCGCCCAAACACGCAGTACACGTCTTCGTGCCATTGCGCCAACAGACCTTGCGGGCGTTCTGTGGGCGTGCTTGCGGTATTGGATAGTAGGCTAGCCATGATGAATTCCTGTGACAACTGGCGCGGTCAGCTTAACTGCCAGCCCGTTTCGCCTAAGACTAAGGGTTTGGGTATCCGAAAAAAAGAGCCGGGGTAGCGGTCGTCTTGATCGGGTACGGTATCCATTTCGGTTTCGGGTTCATAGCCACTCAATTCGTTGATGTCGTTCATGGTGAATGTCCTCTAATGGGTTAGTCGATCGGGTTTTCTAGGGTGTAGCGTTGTATTGGGTATCGTTGCCACGCTCTGCGTGGAACTATGAAAAACAATGACTTATCGTTCCCACGCTCTGCGTGGGAATGCCGCCGCAGACGCTCCAGCGTCTTCTTGTTTGACGGTGGCGACAGTTGCCCCGCAACGCTGGAGCGTTGCGGGGTGAATTCCCACGCGGAGCGTGGGAACTATGAACGCCACGCGCGGGAACTATGAAAAACAATGACTTATCGTTCCCACGCTCTGCGTGGGAATGCCGCCGTAGACGCTCCAGCGTCTTCTTGTTGGCGGTGGCGGCAGTTGCCCCGCAACGCTGGAGCGTTGCGGGATGAATTCCCACGCGGAGCGTGGGAACTATGAAACGTTACGCGTGGGAGCTATGAACACTACGCGTGGGAACTATGAAATAGGGTAAAAACTACAAACTCTGATGAAACAAATTCAAATCTTCCGCTTTAGGTGTTTGTTTAGTCGCACTCACAAACTGCCGGACTTTTGCCAATAAGGTTTGCGCTTGGCGGCGGGTGACGGCTATGCCTAGTTGTTGGTAGGCGTAAATCACGCCTTGCGTACCCGAATGTTTGCCTAAGATTAACTGGTGGCTGCGCCCGACTAAGGCCGGATCGACGCCTTGGTAATTGTGTGGGTCTTTCAGCAAGCCATCGACATGGATGCCCGCTTCGTGGCTGAACACGTTTTTACCTATCAGGCTTTTGCGGCTGCCGATGGCTTCGCCAGAGGCGCTGGCTACTTGTTCGGACAAGGCCGGAAACGCTTGCAGGGAAACGCCCGTAGCAAAGCCGTACAATTGCGTTAAACCCAGCACCACTTCTTCTAACGCGGCATTGCCCGCGCGTTCGCCTAAACCGTTGACGGTGGTGTTGACATGGGTTGCCCCTGCTAGGGCTGCTGCCAAGGTATTGGCGGTGGCTAAGCCCAAATCGTCATGGGCGTGCATTTCAATAGCTAAATCGGTCGCGGCGCGCAGTTGTTTAATGCTGTCAAACACCCCAAACGGTTCCATGATGCCGACGGTGTCGGCAAACCGTATACGGCTTGCCCCCGCCTGTTGGGCGGCTTCGGCGATATGCAGCAAAAAGCTCATGTCGGCGCGCGAGGCATCTTCCATCCCCACACACACTTCCAGTCCGAGATTTCTGGCCTCTGATACACAGCGGTGGATGGTTTCTAACACCCACGCGCGGCTTTGTTTAAGCTTGTGTTGGATGTGTTGGTCAGAGGCGGAAATAGACAAATCCACTTTGTCCACGTTTAAGTTCAGGCATTGCCGCACATCATCCGAGCGCATCCTTGCCCACACCAGCAACGAACAGGGCAAACCCAAACTGGCAATGGCGCGGATTTCCTCACGTTCCACCGCACCCATCGCGGGTATGCCGATTTCCAATTCGGGTACACCCAAGCCCGCCAATTGGCTGGCAATCGCCAGTTTTTCAGGCAATGAAAACGCGACCCCAGCCGATTGTTCGCCATCCCTGAGCGTGGTGTCGTCGATGATGATGGTGCGGTTTTGCGGGTTCATAACTCACCTAGGGTGTGGGGTTGGTGCGCCGATTACGCGTAAGTGGGTGCAAACGCTTGTTCTGGATTGGTCACTGGGCCGTCGCCATCCCAATACGGTGACAGTTTGCGTAAGCGGGCGACGATTTCCGGCATCACCTTAATGACTTCTTCGACTTCTGCCATTGAGTTGTAGCGCGATAAGGAAAACCGTATCGTGCCGTGCGCAGCCGTATAGGGTATGTCCATAGCCCGCATCACATGCGAAGGCTCCAACGAACCCGAGGTACAGGCCGAACCGCTGGACGCGGCAATCCCGGCCTTATTCAGCAGCATTAAAATCGATTCACCTTCAATATATTCAAAGGCAATGTCAGTCGTGTTGGGCAAGCGGTTGTACATATCCCCAGTAATAAAGCAGTGCGGGATTTGTGCGGTTATGCCTTGTTCCAAACGGTCGCGCATGGCTTTGACGTTGGTGTTTTCGTATTCGATAAAATTGAGTGCCAATTCACAGGCTTTGCCCAAGCCGACTATCGAAGCGGTGTTTTCTGTACCCGCACGACGACCGCGTTCTTGATGCCCGCCGCGCAATAACGGGCGGTAACGCGTGCCGCGCCGTAAGTACAATACGCCTACGCCTTTAGGTGCGTGCAGCTTGTGGCCGGACAAGGACAGCATGTCGATTTTGGTGTCTTGCAGCATCATTGGGATTTTGCCGACCGCTTGCACAGCATCGGTGTGGAACATAACCCCCGCTGCGTTCGCCATTTCCGCCATTTTGGCAACGGGGAAAATAGTCCCGGTTTCGTTGTTGGCCCACATCACCGAAACGATTGCCACTTCATCAGAGAGCAGCTTTTGGTACGCGTCCAGGTTTAAGCGTCCAGCCTTGTCCACAGGCATCCGGTGGATGGTGTAGCCTTCTTTTTCCAGATATTCGCATAGGTTGAGGATGGCAGGATGCTCGACCACGGTGGTGATGATTTCCTTTTTATTGGGCTGGGCTTTGATGGCGGACAAAATCGCGGTGGAGTTGGATTCTGTGCCGCAGGAAGTGAAAATGATTTCCGAATCATGTTCACAACCGATCAAGGCTTGCACTTGTTGGCGCGCCTGTTTTAAGCCGCGTGCCACGCCTTCGGCAAAACGGTGGATAGACGAGGGGTTGCCGTATTGCTCAAGAAAATACGGGATCATCACATCCACTACCGCCGGATCGACTTTGGTGGTGGCGTTGTTGTCCAAGTAGATGTCTTTCATCACGCCACCTCGATGTTATGCAGTTTCGCCATTTCGGTGGCGGGCACCACTTTAATAAATTCGCCCATGATTTCCATCAGCCGTTGTTGGATACCCGCGATGGTCATCGCCGCCATTTGGCAGCCGCTGCACGCGCCGGTCATATTGACATAGGCGGTGTTGCCGATAACTTCCACCAATTCCACGTCGCCACCGTCCGCCATCAGGCTAGGGCGCAACGATTCCAGCACTTGTTCAATTTTTTTGATGCGTTGCAAATTGGTCAGCGGGGCTTTAACGGCGGCGATAGGTTCGGGTTTGGCGACTGGAGCGGCGGCAGGGTCAAATTTTTCGCCTTTTTCCGCCAACACTTTTTCCAAAATCGCTTCAATGTCTTCATGGCAAGCCGCACAACCGCCGCCCGCTTTGGTAAAGTTGGTCACGTCTTCTACGGTGCGCAGTTTGTTGGCCCAGACCATTTCTTCAATCATCACTGCATCAATCGCAAAGCATTTGCACACCAGCGCACCTTCTTCATGGTCGTCTTTCCACACTTCGCCACGATAATTGGCGATGGCGGCTTGTAAGGCTTCGCGGCCCATCACGGAACAGTGCATTTTTTCAGGCGGTAAGCCTTCCAACTGTTCGGCTATATCTTGGTTGGTGACTTTTAAGGCTTCGTCCAAGGTCATGCCTTTAATGATTTCGGTTAGCACCGAAGACGAGGCAATCGCAGAGCCGCAGCCAAAGGTTTGGAAACCCGCTTCTAAAATCACTTCGGTGTCGTCATCGACTTTTAAGGTCAGGCGCAAGGCATCGCCGCAACTGATGGAACCGACTTCGCCCGTGGCATTGGCATCGGCGACCGCACCCGCATTTTTGGGGTTGAAAAAATGTTCTTTTACTTTGTCTGAATAGTCCCACATGGCTTTATCCTCGGATAGCTAGATTCACGTTGTCGATGTTAGGGGCGTGTTAAGAACACGGTTTGCCCGACCCTTCGGTGCTGGTGTTGAATGACGACCCACAAGCGCAGCTTTTGGCGGCATTGGGGTTGGTGAATTTAAAGCCCGATCCTTCCAAGCTATCGAGAAAATCTATCGACATGCCATCTAACATGGGCATACTGGCAGGGTCGATATAGACCTGTACTTCGCCACAGGCGATCACCGTGTCTTCGGCACTGGGTTCGGCATCCAGCCGCAGTCCGTACTGATAGCCGGAACAGCCACCATCGGTCACTTCTATGCGTAAACCCGCATCTGGCGTTGCTGAACTGGCGATAAATCGGCCTACTGCACTGATGGCTTGTTCGGTTAAGGTAATCATGGTTTTGCTCCTAAAAAGTGTGGCATCGTTCTTGTTAATAGTTATAGCAACCTGTATGCCATAAGTTTTATTTTTGCTAATCGCTTGATTCACAATGCTTACACAATCTGGCACTAGCATGACGCGACATTAAGGCAACAGGTTTACCCACATAAACGGCTCACAATGTCAGGTTTACGACAATCGGTTGAACGCAGTTTGATGAACTTTAACTTTAAATAGGGGATAGGCGATGAACGTAGAAGATTTGGATATAGGTGATGTGGTCTATGCCGCCAAAACCATTGTTGATGATGGTTCGATACCTAACGGGGAAGAAGGTGACATCTTGGCGGAAGCGGGTGCGCGGGGCGTGATTACCCTGATTGGGCATATTGAAGAAGAACCGACACGCAGCGTGTTTTTGGTGCGCTTTGAAGATAAGGCGTTAAATTTGGGCAATCCGGTCGGTTGTTGGCTAGAGGATTTGATGGTGGAACCCCGATTGGTCAACTGAGGGTATAGCGTCCGAAGCTGATAAATCCAGAAATGGCCCTCTCCCTCAGGGAGAGGGTTGGGTGAGGGGGGTTAATGTCGGGTTAGGAACTCGCCAACTACGCTGTATCAGCCTACACGCCGTTCATCCGAACTACGCGGTGGGGTTTGTATTGCCCGTGCTTTGAACGTATATTATAAGTCTGTTTCAATTCCCGGAATGACTTGATGGACACGATTAGCATACGCGGCGCAAGAACGCACAACCTAAAAAATATTGATATAGACTTGCCTAGAGACCAGCTGATTGTCATTACTGGCTTATCGGGTTCGGGTAAATCGTCACTGGCTTTTGACACCATTTATGCCGAAGGCCAACGGCGTTATGTAGAATCGCTTTCTGCGTATGCGCGGCAATTTTTGGCTATCATGGAAAAGCCGGATGTCGATCATATCGAAGGCTTGTCTCCCGCCATTTCCATTGAACAAAAATCCACCTCCCACAATCCCCGCTCCACCGTCGGCACCATCACCGAAATCTACGATTATTTGCGTTTGCTGTATGCGCGTGCGGGCATTCCGTGTTGCCCCGAACATAAAGTGTCCTTAGCGGCGCAAACCGTCAGCCAAATGGTCGATCAGATTTTGTTGCAAACTCAAGACCAACGCTGGATGTTGCTGGCGCCCGTGGTTAATGACCGCAAAGGCGAACACAGCCAATTGCTGGACGATTTACGCGCCCAAGGCTTTATCCGTGCGCGTATAGATGGCGTGGTCTGTGATTTGGACGAAGCCCCGGCACTGGACGCCAAGAAAAAACACAGCATCGATGTGGTCGTAGACCGCTTTAAAGTGCGTGACGATCTGGCCCTGCGCTTGGCGGAATCCTTGGAAACCGCGTTGCGCATAGGCAACGGCATTGCAATGGCAGTGTGTTTGGATGCCAGCAACGAACTGCTGTTTTCGGAACGTTATGCGTGTCCGCATTGTGGCTACAGCATTACGGAATTGGAACCGCGCATTTTTTCCTTCAACAACCCTAAAGGCGCGTGCAGCAGTTGTGATGGTTTGGGCGTTAGACAACATTTTGATGCCGAGCTGATTGTCCACAACCCCGACATCAG
>JABFST010000487.1 GCA_013140465.1 Methylococcaceae bacterium | reverse complement strand
GATTTATCAGCTTCAGGCTCTATGCCTGTAACCAAACAATAGCGCTTAACGCAAGTCTGCCAGCAGCCTGTCCATTATCGATTCGGCTTGGCGCAGATAGGAGCCACCGAACAAGTTCAGGTGGTTTAGGATGTGGTACAGATTGTACAGGGATTTTCTTAGCTCATAGCCCGGCTGCAAGGGCCAAACGGATTGGTAGGCGGCATAAAAGTTTTGGCTAAAACCGCCAAACAATTCGGTCATCGCCACATCAACCTCACGGTCGCCATAATAACAGGCGGGATCAAAAATCACGGGTTGCCCGTGTTGGTCTACAGCGGCATTGCCAGCCCACAAATCGCCATGCACCAATGATGCGGTGGGCGCATAATCAGCAAACAACGCCGCCAAGTCGGCACACAAACGGTCGCCCAAGTGTTGCAGCCGCCCACCGTGGCCTTGTTGTTGTGCCAATGTCAATTGCTTATAGAGGCGTTGGTCGCGCCAAAAATCACACCAACTGTGGCTGCGCGGATTGTTTTGTAAGGTGGTGCCGATGGTGTTGTCGCGATGCCAACCAAAATACGGTTGTGGCAATTGGTGCATTAACGCCAGCTGTTCGCCTAGCAGGACATCAGAGGCCGGATTGCCGCGCCCTAGATCGACGTTTTCTAGGACTAGGAACGAATCTTCGGGGGTTTGCCCAAACACGATGGGCTTAGGCACGCGCACTGTTTGGGTACGCGCAATATCTTGCAAGCCCCTGTACTCGGCGGCAAACATAGACACTAAGTGGGCTTTGTTGCGTTTGACAAAGTAGGGCCTGCCGCCACCCAATAAGCGGAACGCGGCGTTAATGTCCCCCCCTGAAACCCGATGGTACGACTCTACCCTAAAAGCCTGTCCGGTTGCCAAGGTAATTTGCTCGGAAATGATCTGCCAAGTCATAGCGCTACATCCAACGGATTGAGTTGTTAATCGCAATATGCCGACTACGCAAGCCTGTTTGCGTCGCCTGTCCCGTTTACCGCTAGCGGCCTCCCGTGTTTGGGGAGGCGCGTTTAAAACCCACAGCCATTTTGATAAGTGGCTACTCGCTGGTTTCTGTAATAATCACATCAATGCCATTTTGCCGTAACCGCGCCTTGTTGGCGTTGACACTGCCCGTTTGTGTAAACGGCCCCATCTTGACGCGATACCAGTTGATTTTGCCTACTTTAGCTTTTTGCACTTTAGATTCCATGCCCAATGCCGCTAGTTTTTTCCTGAGTTCGTCGGCTTCCTTAAAGGTCTTAAATGAACCCGCCTGCATGATGTAATGGGTTTCTTTGGCTTTGCCCACGCGTTCTTCGCGGCTGCGGGTCTTAATTTCGTATTCGGGCACTTCAACTTCTTTTTTGGGCAACAGTGCGTAAAAGTCAAAGCGCGGCTCCGGTTTTGCCTCCGGTTTAGGTTCTGTCTTAACTGCCGCCGTACCCGGTTTTGCCGCGTTTGCCATAGGGTCAGGTGTCGCCGTGGCGGTTTTGCCGTGGCTGCGCAAATAAACCAAAAATACCGCAAAAGCAATGATGATTGCGGTAATCAGCATCCACCGCCACATACTCAAGCCCGCCTTGGCTTTTTGCTTTTGCGGGCTGGCGTAGCGGTCTTTGGGTCTGGGCTTATAGTCTCTGGCCATTACATCGCTTCAGGGGTATTGATTTTTAATAAGCCCAAACCATTAGCCAAGACCTGTTTGACGGCACAAACCAAGTTTAGGCGGGCATTGCGCAAACCGGCATCGTCCACCAGAAATTGGTGGGCGTTGTAATAAGTGTGGAACTCGTGCGCCAGCTCCCGCAAATAATGGATCAACAAATGTGGCTCATGTTGTAAGGCGGCGCGTTCTATCACTTCGGGGTAACGTGCCAAGCTGACCAACAGGGCCAGTTCGTGTTCGGTGTTTAGTTGTGGCAGGTTGTCAAAGCCCAGCGCGACATCCCTCACCCAGCCTTTTTCATCCAACTGCCGCAATACGCTACACACCCGCGCATGGGCATATTGCACATAATAGACGGGATTTTCGTTGGTTTTAGAGGTTGCCAATTGCAGGTCAAAATCCATGTGCTGTTCGGATTTGCGCAACACATAAAAAAACCGCGCCGCGTCTTTGCCCACTTCATTGCGCAACTGGCGCAAGGTGACAAATTCGCCTGAACGCGTAGACATTTGCACGCGTTCGGCACCACGATACAACACCGCAAATTGCACCAGCAATACTTTTAATTTACCCGCATCCGCACCTAAGGCTTGCAAGGCCGCTTTTACCCTAGGCACATAGCCGTGGTGGTCGGCGCCCCAAATATCGATGATTTGGTCATAACCACATTCCAGTTTGTGGTGGTGGTAGGCAATATCCGAAGCAAAATAAGTGTACTGACCGTTTTCGCGCACGACTACGCGGTCTTTTTCGTCGCCTAAGCGGCTAGACGCAAACCAAGTGGCGCCGTCTTGCTCATACAAATAACCCGCAGTGCGTAAACTCGCCAATGCCTTTTCTACTGAACCATTTGCCATTAACAGGCGTTCTGAAAACCAGTCTTGGTAATCGACGCCAAATTCGTGCAAATCTATTTTGATGTCATCCAAAATGGTATTTAAGCCGATTTGGAAAAAATCTTGATACAAGGCCGAACCCAGCAAGGTTTTCATGCGTGCAATCAGGGCATCAATGTGCAGCTCTTTGTCACCGCCTTGTGGCTCGTCAGCCGGAATGTCTTCTAACACTAGCTCTATGGGCCTACGGTATTCAAAGCCAGCGTGGTCATGGATGTTGTTGGCAATGTCGCGCACATAATCGCCGCGATACGCATTGCTGGGAAACGGCACGATTTCGCCACAGGTTTCCAAATACCGCAACCAGATACTGGTGGCGAGTATATCCATTTGCCGTCCGGCATCATTGACGTAATACTCGCGGTGTACGTTAAAACCAACCGCTTCCAGTAAATCCGCAACAACCGACCCATAAGCCGCACCACGCCCATGACCGACATGCAGCGGTCCGGTGGGGTTGGCGGACACAAATTCCACTTGTACTTTTTTGCCCGCGCCCACTTGGCTTAGGCCAAAGGCTCGGCCTAGCGTGTGTACTTGTTCGACAATCTGATATTGTGCCTCGGGGTTGATGAAAAAATTGATAAATCCGGGCCCTGCCAATTCGACTTTAAGGACGTTTTTATGGCTGGGTAAGGCCGCAATCAGGCTTTGTGCCAGTTGCCTAGGGTTGGCTTTGGCGGGTTTTGCCAGCACTAAAGCAAGGTTTGAGGCGAAATCGCCGTGTGCGGGGTCGCGGGTGCGTTCTATGGCGATGGTGGGGTTTATTTCGGGGCCGATAACAGCTTGGGATTTAAGGGTTGCTACGGCTTCTAGGAGCAGTGCCTCTAATGATTGTTTCATTGCTTGTTAAGGTTAAGATCAGCTAAATAGACGCGCATTATCCATTAAAAACCGTTGATTATCCATTCAAAGTAGCACTAACACGCAGATTGGCGTATTGCCCACGAACAGCCCAAACCAGCGGCTTTTAAACCCAAGAACACCTTGCCCATTGATGGTGCAATTCGGTATTGTTTTGCCCGATGCTGCACCGTACTAGCAAGGCATTGGTTATAACCCAGAACAAGGCCGCACCGTCAAACGCGCAATCGCTGCCGACAACGTGTGTAAGCCCTACAGTATTTTATGCAGAGGCCGGAGTTTGTAGATAGGGTTGGGGAAGACGTGTGCATAAACGCTTTGCCTGTCTGCTTCTACGCCTTCTCTGGCGGCAATATCGACGATTAAATCGACCAAACGCTGGCGGTGCACTGCCATTTTGCGCAAGGTTTCCGTGCGAATTTCGTATGGATCCAGCTGTTTGTCCAACATCTGCTGCACACCAATACGCACGGCTTCAGGGTCGGCTTCGACTATAGCCACATAGGCATCATCAAAAAACACGTCCCGACCGCCGAAACTGGGCGTGGACACGATAGGCAGCCCTGCCAGCAAGTATTCGATGGCGGCAAACATTGAGCCTTCTATGTGTGACAGGCACAACCCCACGCGCGATTGGTTGAGCAAGCCGCATACTTCGGGGCCGGGTATGGAATGATAGGGTTCTTTGTTAGGGTCGCCGTCAGGGAAATTAAGCCATTGCGCATGTGCCAACAGGTTTTTGCTGTGTTCAAAATAGTCTAAATGGCGGGGTTGCAAATAGGTGATAATCGCCAAATTTTCTACCTGCGCCGCCAGCTCCAAACGTTTATACGGTGCGCAAGCGGCATTATAGATGGCATCGAAGCGCTTAGGCGCAGCGGGGTTTATGCTGATGGCGGTGTCGTCTTGTAGGCAATTTTGGTTGATGAATGCAGTCTCTATGCCCAATTCGGTATAGATTTGGGCTTGTGCCGGATTGTTTGCCAACATGATAAAGCGGTGTTCAGGGTATTTTTGTGCGTGCGCCGCCAACACCGATGAAATAAGCGGTTTGTAACCGGGCGGGTCAAACTCAAAGCCGCTGCGCACCAAACCAATAAAATACACACGCCGCTTTTTTAAGGCTTCAAACAGCGGGGTCCACCGCCATAGCTCATCAAAAAAATCTTCGGGTATCAAGACAATGAGTGGGTTTTTGTTAAAGACAAAATAAAAGCCAAACGGCTCAGGATAACGCCGCTTTAACGGCCCGGCGATAGTCCAAGGCAAGCGGTCAAGCAGTTTATGTGCAAATAGGGGATTTATCATGCGTTTTTGTCCCAACATTAAAGAGGTGGTTTTAAGGGATATTTTAAGCGGCTAGACCTTTGATATTGCCGCAATGGCAGGATTTAGGGTTTACGGTTTTCCTTAAGGATTTGCTTTAAAAAAGGCAAGGTCAGTTTGCGTTTGGCGGCTAACGAAGCCCTATCCAGTTGGGTCAGCAATGTCCAAAGGGAGGACAAATCGCGGTCATAATGGGCCAATAAAAAACGTCCGGCTTGTGCAGAGATGTCAAAGCCCATTTGCCCGGCCTTGAATACCAGCGCGGTGATTTTGTCCTCATCGCTTAGGGCTTGGATTTTTAAGGTCAAGCCCCAGTTAAGGCGGGTTTTAAGGTCGGGCAAATCGATGGGCAGGGTGCTGGGCGGTACGGCGGCCGATAAGACCAAGCTATGGCCTTGGTCGCGCTGTAAATTATAAAAGTTAAAAAACGCCAATTCCCAAGTCTGGTTGCCCGCCAAGTGTTCAATATTATCAAAACAAACCAGCTCGAATTTGTCTAGGCCGACTAATAGCTCGGGGTCGGGCAAATACAAAGGCGACAAGGCAAAATAAAACGCCCCACGTTTTAGGCTTTGCGCCTGTTGGCAACAGGCTTGCAGCAAATGGCTTTTGCCTAGGCCCGCTGCACCCCAGATAAACACTTGCCGTTCCCCTAGACCTGCACTGGTGTTTTGTAGATGTTGGATCAGTTCTTGGTTGTTGCCCGCAAAAAAATCGTTAAAGGTTTGGTTGGCCCTAAACTCAAACTGTAAAGGCAGTTGCTTAGGCGCAGTCATGCGGTTTTTCCTGAAAAATACACAAACAAAGTGGCACCAAAAAACAGCATTAAACTCAGCACGACTTCTAATGCGGGATAGAGGCGACCGCCCGCATTGGCATAGGTCTCAATGGCGCCGTGGATAAAATACCCTAAACTGATATAAGCCATCCAAGCACAGCTTTTGGGCTTTTTCGCCAACATTCCGCGCATGGGCAATAACAAGGGCGTGACGGTGATGAGTAACATCAAGGCCACAGGCATGTGCGTGGCAGGGGACAACACGGTAGGCCACAGCATCATCAGGGTAAACAAGCCCAAAAAACCCGCTAAGGCAATGCCGTAAAAATACTGGGGTTTGCTGTTCATAAGGATGGCATTAGGCGGATTTTAAGGAGAGGGCCGTCGTGGCTAAGCGCGTGCCCAAGGCTATGCACAATTGTTTTTCATGTTCGGACAAGGGGGCTTGTTCCAAAGCACTATGGCTAGGGCCATAAGGCGTGCCGCCCGTCGTGGTTTCGCGCAAGGCGGCTTCGGAATAGGGGAGACCCATCACCAACATGCCATGATGCAATAAAGGCAGCATCATCGACAATAAAGTGCTTTCCTGGCCTCCGTGCAGACTGCCCGTGGAGGTAAACACGCCCGCAGGTTTGCCCGACAGCGCACCGGAAAACCACACTGGGGTGGTGTTGTCGATAAAATACTTTAACGGCGCCGCCATATTGCCAAAATGCGTGGGGCTGCCTAAAGCTAAGCCATCGCATTGCCTTAAGTCATCCAAGCTGGCGTAAACGGCTCCTTGCGCAGGAATCGTGGCGGCGGTTTTTTCGCACACTGCCGATACCTCGGGGACGGTGCGCAACACGGCTTCTGCGCCTTTTACGGCTTCTACGCCACGCGCGATCAAGTTAGCCATCGCCGCCGTCGAACCGTTGCGCGAATAATACAAAATTAAGATGTTGACCATTATTCTGCCCCCAGATCAAGGGCCAATACCGCTTCGGGAGGACGGCCCAAGGCGGCTTGGGTGTCAGTGACCACAATAGGACGTTCAATGAGGATAGGGTGGGCTATCATGGCATTCATCAGCGTGGCCCGGTCTAATGACAAGTCGCCCAAACCCAATGCCTTGTATTCGGCTTCTTTGGTGCGCATCAGGTCACGCGGGCCTACGCCTAGTTTTTGCAGAATGGCCTCTAGCTCTTCGGTGTTTGGCGGCGTTTTGAGATACTCGACAATAACCGGGTCGATACCTTGCCCTTTAAGGAGTTGCAAGGTTTGCCGCGATTTGCCGCAGCGCGGATTATGGTAGATTGTTACACGCATGACTGGACACAACCCAATAAAATAAAACCGCTATAATAGCATTTTTAACTTAGGGCACGCGCGAAAAGCCGTTACCGCCGCCCTCCCACATCCAAGGCAAACCGTGGCATTCCTGACCGAACGATTACAACAATACTACTTATTGGCACGTTTCGACCGGCCGATAGGCACACTGATCTTACTTTGGCCTTCGTTATGGGCCTTATGGGTGGCGGGCAATGGCAAACCCGATGCGTGGGTGTTAACCGCCATCTGTTTGGGCGTGGTGCTGATGCGTGCCGCAGGTTGTGTGATTAACGATTACGCTGACCGCGATTTTGACCCGCACGTTGCCCGCACCCAACAACGCCCTATCGCGGCGGGCAAAGTCAGCCCCAAAGAAGCCTTGGCAGTGTTTGTGGTGTTGTGTTTACTGGCGTTTGTGCTGGTCTTGCAGCTTAATCTGTATACCATCTTGTTATCGTTTGTAGCCGTGTTTTTAGCCGCTAGCTACCCGTTTATGAAACGCTACACCCATTTGCCCCAAGCTTATTTGGGCATTGCTTTTGGCTTTGCCGTACCGATGTCGTTTTCGGCGCAACTCAATGCCATTCCGCCTGTTGCGTGGGTGATGTATTTGGCGGTGGTGTTGTGGGCGTTGGTTTACGACACGATGTATGCGATGGTGGATA
The DNA here is from genome assembly GCA_013140465.1 of Methylococcaceae bacterium. Classification (GTDB taxonomy): domain Bacteria; phylum Pseudomonadota; class Gammaproteobacteria; order Methylococcales; family Methylomonadaceae; genus Methylobacter_C. The sequence goes on along the minus strand of JABFST010000487.1, from coordinate 577 downwards.
AGGACGACGATGTCAAAATTGGCGTCAAATCCACCGCCATTTTGTTTGGTGCCTATGACCGCCACATTATGGCGGTATTGCAAGTGTGCATTATTGGCTTGTTGCTTGCCGTTGGGCAGATGCAGCACTTGGGCGGGTCTTATTATGCGGGGCTAGCGGTGGCGGCGGGCTTGTTTGCCTACCAACAAACGCTGATTGTCAATCGGGATAAAGCCTTGTGCTTTAAAGCTTTTTTAAACAACAACTGGTTTGGTGTCGCGGTGTATGCGGGCTTGGTGCTGGCGTACAGCTAAGGCCGTTTAGGACTCTGAGTTGTCTTTTAAGGCCATAATTTGCTCGATGGACAATTGCGTATATCGGGCAATTGTAGCCACTGGAGCGTTATCCAATAACATCATTTTGGCAATCGCGTATTTTTCTGCGTTTTTGCCTTCTTGCAAGCCTTTTTCCACACCTTCGCCAAAAGCCGTGTCCTTTACATTCTTCACTTCCCAGTAGTCCAACAAGCTTTTTTGGTAATCGTCAAACTGCTTGGGCTTTAGGTGGGCTATTTCGGCAATGTCAAAGCCTTTTTTAA